>DATACV010000124.1:0-19757 GCA_036258875.1 Rubrobacteraceae bacterium | reverse complement strand
CAGGGGATCGGTGGCGAAGGCGTTGTTGAAGGTGGTGCCCTGCTCGATGAGCTGGGACCGTAGCTCGGGCATGACGGAGACCGACCCGGTGTCCAGATCATCGGTGAGGATAAAGACTATGTTGGGCTGCTCCCCTGTCCGAGCTACGCCCTCGTCTACCTGACCGGGGGGCGAGGCGACGCCGGCGACGAGCAGCGCCGCCAGCATCAGAGCGCGCAGGACCCCGTACGACCTCACGCCCGGAAGGCTAACACCACTCCCGGCGCAGCGCACCTGGGCTCCTCGAAACGACCCGGGACCCCCGGCGGCGCGCGGTGATACCGCCTCGCACTTGCCTCCGGACGCATTTGTGCGAGTATGGAACCGTGGATAGCCCGAGGGACACGGACCGTGCTTGACGCCGTCAAGAGCCGCGCCGCGGGGTTCGCGCGGAGGCTGAGGAGGACGGCGAAGGGGAGCCGGACGCTTAGGGGCGTCAAAGGCCGGATGACCGGCGCGGGACAGCAGATCCGGCTCGAGCTCGCCGGCTGGCGCGCCCGGCTCGCGGGGGAGGGTGTAGCCGGAAACCCGGGCGCCGCCGTGAAGCCCGAGAACATGGTCTGGATCTTCGGCTCCGGTAGGAGCGGCAGCACCTGGTTGCGGACCATGATGGGCGAGATGCCAGGCCACCGGGTCTGGGATGAGCCCTACGTCGGATCCCTCTTCGGCGAGTTCTACTCCAGGGCCCCGCGGGAGAGGAGGCACTCCGCGGACTTCATCATGGGGGAGCCGATCCGCAAGGGGTGGACGAGGTCGGTAAGGAACTTCGTCCTGGACGGGGCAGGGTACTCCAACCCCCGCCTCGGGCCCGACGACTACCTGGTTATCAAGGAGCCCAACGGCTCGGTAGGGGCGCCGCTCCTCATGCAGGCCCTCCCCGAGAGCCGGATGGTGCTGCTGGTGCGCGACCCCAGGGACGTGGTCGCCTCCGTCCTCGACGCCGCCAGGGAGGGAGGCTGGCTGTACGAGAACCGGGGAGGCGCGTCGAAGAGGCGCGCGACCGCCGAGAGAAAGCCCAGGGCCTTTGCCGGCGAGAGGGCTCGCGTCTACCGGCGCGGTGTAGCGAACGCCAAGGAGGCCTACGACGCCCACCGCGGGCCGAAGGCCCTGATCCGGTACGAGGATCTCGTGGCTGACACTCTGGGCACCATGCGCCGCCTCTACGCCGCGCTGGGGATAGACGCGGACCCCAGCGAGCTGGCGCGGACGGTGCAGAAGCACTCCTGGGAGAACGTGCCCGAAGATGACAAGGGGAGGGGCAAGTTCTACCGCAAGGGCACGCCCGGCGGCTGGCGGGAGGACCTCACCGAGGAGCAGGTCAAGACCGTCGAGCGAATAACCGCGTCCCTGCTCGAGCAGCTCTACCCGGACGAGGGACAGACGTGAGGGCCGGCGGGTGCCCTTCTCTGCTATCCTATTCCGGCGAAAGTCAAGAGAAGTCGAAGAGGGGCACTGGATGCCAGTAATAAAGCAGCACGTAAGCCTCGCGGTACGGGGCATAAAGGCGTTCTTGAACCTGGAGGCCGGCGTCACGCGCGCGGCGGGAGCCCCCGCTCTCCAGGAGGGGACGAACCAGAGCGAGGAGTCCGGGCGAGGCCGCCGGCAGACCGCGGCCGTGAACGGCCAGGCCTCGCGGCCGCCGGCAAAGGCTGCGGGTGGCGTCGTGAGGCCTGAGAACGTGGTCTGGATCTTCGGCTCCGGTAGGAGCGGCAGCACCTGGCTCTCTTCGATGATGGGGGACATGAGCGGCCAGGTCCTGTGGGGCGAGCCGTGGGTGGGCACGCTCTTCGGTCACTTCTACTACGCGCAGGACAAGGGAAGGCGACAGAATCCCCAGTTCATAATGGGGCGCCACAGGGAGACCTGGCTGGGCTCCATAAGGAACTTCGTCCTCGACGCCGCGGCGGTCACCTTCCCGAACCTCAAAGGGAGCGACTACCTCGTGATAAAAGAGCCCAACGGCTCCGTGGGGGCGCCGCTGCTGATGGAGGCCCTCCCCGAGAGCCGGATGGTGCTGCTGGTGCGCGACCCCCGCGACGTCGTGGCTTCTTCGCTGGACGCGCGCAGGGAGGGGGGCTGGCACTTCGAGAGGCACAGGGACCGGCTTTACGAGCAAGCGAAGGAACCGCCGAAAAAGGGCTCGGTCGAGTTCGCCGAGCGCCGGGCGCAGAACTACCTGCGGGGGATGGGCAACGCCAAGGAGGCCTACGACGCGCATGGGGGCCGCAAGGTGCTCGTCAAGTACGAGGACTTGAGGACCGACACCTTGGGCACCATGAAGCGCCTGTACTCTACCCTGGGCATCCCCGTGGACGAGGAGGAGCTCGCCCGCGTCGTCGAGAAACACTCCTGGGAGAACATCCCCGAGGACAAGAAGGGCGAGGGCAAGTTCTACAGGAAAGCTAAACCCGGCGGCTGGCGCGAGGACCTGACCGAGGAGCAGGCCGAGATGGTCGAGAGGGTCACCGCCCCGCTGCTCGCCGAGCTCTACCCCGAGAAGGTCTGACCTCCGTCAGTAGAACCTGCGGAGAAGGGGGCCCGTAATGTCCTCGACCATCTTTATCTGCTCGGGGGCGAGATCCTCCCTCCAGCCCCCGGGCTGCGCCTTCCTGTAGAACTTGCCGGATCCCTTGTCGCTCTCGGGTATCTGCTCCCAGCTGTGCTTCGTCACGGCCGACTCGAGTTGGCGCTCATCGACCTCCATCCCGAGGGCCGCGTACATGTCCCCCAGCGTGCCGAAGGTATCCTCCCTCAGGTCCTCGTACCGCACTATGGTCTTCCTGCCGGGGTGCGCCTCGTAGGCCTCCTCGACCTGGGAGACCACCTTGAGGTACTCCTCCGCCAGATGCCTGGTGAACGCTCTCAGCTTCTCGGAGGTGCGGAGATCCCGGTTCTGGGCGCTCCAGCTGCCCTCCTTGAACGCGTCAAGCCGGGAGGCGACCACGTCCCTCGGGTCCCGCAGGAGGAAGATCAAACGGCTGTCCGGGGTGGCCTCCAGCAGAAGCGGGGCCCCCACCGAGCCGTTAGGCTCCTTTATGACGAGGTGCTGGTCGTCTCCCAGGTCCGGGTATCGGGCCGCCACCCCTTCCATGACGAAGTTCCTTATCGAGCCGAGCCAGGCTTCCCGGTAAGGCTCTCCCATGATGAAGCTCGGGTTGTTCAGCAACCTCTCGTTGTTCTCCATCCTCTCGTAGATAAAGGAGCCGAACAGCAAGCCGACGTACGGTTCGTGCCAGCGCTCCTGGTCGTCGAGCTCCGCCATCATCCTGCTGAGCCAGGT
The DNA here is from genome assembly GCA_036258875.1 of Rubrobacteraceae bacterium. Taxonomy (GTDB): domain Bacteria; phylum Actinomycetota; class Rubrobacteria; order Rubrobacterales; family Rubrobacteraceae; genus JALYGY01. Next base: position 16,438 of record DATACV010000124.1, on the reverse strand, counting down.
GCTCCCCGTCCTGGGGGAACCGAACATCCAGATCAGCTGCCCCGTACGGAGGCGCCCCCCCGCCTCCGCGCCACTACTCCTGGCCAGCCCGGACCACCTGGTCTCAGACGCCCCGTCCACGCGTGCTCCTGAGGCCCCGTCTCGGGCCGGCTCGTTGTCCTTCCGGGGGAGCTGCAAGCCTTTGCTACCGCGGGCTGGCACTATCGCGGCCCGGTGCGAGTCCCTGGCGATCCTCTGTTGGGCCTCTATGTACATGTGAAGCTCCTCCTGGGCCATCTCCGAAGGGCTCCTGTACGAGCCGTCGGGTTCTTCGTGCGGCCACCCGGCTTCCGAGCGCAGAACCCTCGGCCTCAGCAGATCTGCCCTGAGGCTGAAGTCCCCGCTGCCCCTGGAGAAGTGGGGGTTGTAGAAGGGATCCTTGGCGAGCTTTTCGCCCCAACGCTTTATCATGTAGCCGACCTCGGCGGGATTGCTCTTGTACCCCCGGCTCACGGACTCGTGGTGGTAGAGCTCGGCGTAAGGGGTATAGACCACCGAGTAGCCGCGCTCGCGCATCCGCAGGCACAGGTCGACGTCGTTGAAGGACACCCCGAGGTTCTCCTCGTCCAGCCCCCCTACCTCCTCGAACACGCGCTTGCGGAAGAGCATGCAGGCTGCGGTGACGGCGCCGTAGTTGGCGACCCGAGCCACGGCGCCCAGGTAGCCAGGCGAGTTCGAGGAGTAGAACTGGTGCGAGTGCGTTGCGACGCCCGGGCTATAGGAACCCCCGACACCTGTCAGGACCCCCGCGTGCTGGATGCGGCCGTCGGGGTAGACGAGCTTGGCCCCAACCGCCCCGACCTCCGGCCGCTGGGCGTGCTCCAGCATCGCCTCCAGCCACCCGCCGGAGATCACCTCCGTGTCGTCGTTGAGCAGGAGCGCGTACTCTCCCGTGGCCTCGGAGACGCCCAGGTTGTTGATCTTCGAGTAGTTGAAAGCAGCTCTGAAGGGCACCACCCGGTGGCGCAACGAGGCCAGATACTCGACGGTCGCCGGGTCCACGCTGTCGTTGTCGATAATTATGATCTCGTAGTTGCGGTAAGCCGTCAGCCGCTCCACGCTCTCCACGCAGTTCTTGAGCAGGGAGACGTTGTCCCGGGTCGGGATGATGATGCTCACCTTCGGTTCACCGCCGACCCGCAGCTTCGTCCGGAAGGTGCCGGCGAGAGGGCCGTTCTCCACCGAGCCTTCTAGCCCTCGCCGCTCCAGGGCCTCGGAGAGAGCGCGCCGCGCCCCGGCGACGGTCCGGCTGCCGGTAGAATCGGGGGCAACGTCGCGGTGGTAGAGGACCTTGGGCACGTGGTGGATCCTCTCGGTGCGCTCGGTGGCGCGCAAGACCAGGTCGTAGTCCTCGCAGCCCTCGAAACCCTCCCTGAACCCGCCGATCTCTCGCAGCAGGCTCTTGCGGTACACGCTCAGGCGGGATACGTAATCCGCCGACAGGAGGAGATCCGGCGACCAGCCCGGCTTGAAGTGTGGGTCCGACCTGTTGCCCGCTTCGTCTATCCTGTCTTCGTCGGAGTAGACGAGGTCGGCCTCGGGGTGCTCTTGCAGGAGCCTGACCACCTCGAAGAGGGCGTCCGGCGCCAGACCATCGCCGTGGCCCAGCAGATTAACGAACTCTCCCGTAGCCGCGGAGAGGGTCGCGTTCGACAGCCGTGCCGTGCCGGCATCCTTCTCCGCGTAGGCGACCCTTATCCGGTCGTCCAGGCGCTCGTAGCGGGAGAGAAGCTTCTTCACGTCCTCCCCGAGATAGCCTTCTCCGCAGACGCACAGTTCCCACCCGCTGTAGACCTGGCCCACCACGGTATCCAGTGCCCGCTCCAGCAGCCTGGGCTGCGGCCGGAAGACCGGCATCAGGACGCTGACCAGGGGCTTGTACCCGAGTTCCGACGCCTCGTCTTGCAGGCGCGACAGGTCGCCTGTCCTGAGGCGGTTGTTCCGGACCAGCACGGGGTACTGATCGGTTACACGGGAGCGGCGAACGTCCCTTACGGCGGGACCGCTCTGTTGCGACGGGTCCTTAAATCGGCCGGTCGCCACCACTGTCTTTCTTGTCCACGCGGGGCCTACTCGCGGCGTCTATCCTCTCCCTGAGCCGGCGGTAGGGCTCGAACAGCCGCCAGGTGGTGGAGTTCTCCATAGCGCGGAGCTGGTTTCTCATGGCCAGCTCCTGAGCCCGGGCTCTCCTCACCTGGGCCCTGAGGTGGGAGATCTCGGTCATGTGGAGCCGCAGGGAGTCCTGAAAGGCCTGGACCTCGGTCTCCTGCATCCGCCGTATCTCGTCTCGCAGGAGCTCCACATCCTCGGTGCGGTCCTCGCACTCATCGAAGATACGCCGATCCCGGTCGAGCAGCAGGTACGGGGGCTCCTCGCGCTCGAGGGTCTCCTCATCGCCGCACACGGCCATCACGGAGCGGGTCGGCGGGGGCTCTGCGCCAGGGCAGGGGCCGGTCACCGAGGCTCGGGCGCTCTCCACCGGTGTGCCGGAGATCTCCCCGGAGATCGGGAAGACGAAGCCGCCGGACACGGCGCCTATGCGGTAGAGGCGCACGCCCTGGAAGCGCCGTTCCAACAGCTCCCGGAACTCCGGGATGTACATCCCCCGCCCCTCTCCGGGGCGCGCCCCCTTGTCGGTCGCGGAGATTATGAGCACCCCGCCCCGCTTCAGCACCCGGTCCACCTCCCTCAGGAGGTCGTCGGGGTTCTCCAACTTCTCGGCCACCCCGAAGGCGACCACGACGTCGAAGTGATCGTCGGGATAAGGCAGGTGCGACGGCTCGGCCTTCTCGTACTCCACGTTCGGCGCGGGGTAGGCGGCCGCGGCCAGCTCGAGGGCTTCGTCCGATCTCGCGAGCCCCACCACGGATTTGGCAGTTTCGGCGAGCAAGCGGGCGCCAAGGCCAACCTCCTCCCAGCCCACGTCGGCGACTACCTTTCCTCCGACGTACCGGCGGGCAAACCCGTAGCCGACGAGCCGCTCGTAAGCGGCCTCCGCTCCGGCGGGCCCCCATTGCTCGAGGTGCCGAGCTAGGTCCATACGACCAGGGTCTCCGCCACGTCGGTCCTCATGCTTCCTCTCTGCCGAACTGCACCAGCCGCGCCAACCGGACGTTCACGTCGGCGACCTCTCGAGCCAGCGCCGTCACCTCGCCCTCTCTTGCGGCGAGTTCCTCGGTACGGCTCTCCAGCATGCGCTGCAGCTCCTCGAAGTTGCGGACTCTCCTGTTGAGCTCGTAGATCATCCTGTCCCGCTCCGCCACCTGCTCCGACAGGAGCCGGATGCGCTTCGCCGACACCGCCGCTTCGCCCGCGCGGTACGCCGTCGCCACGAACTGGTAGGTCAGCGCTTCGGGATCCGTCCGTACCGCCTGCAGGACTTCCCGGGGGACCTCTTCCTGGTCCACCTCTATCTCGGTGTCGAAGATGCCGCGAATGGTACGCCTGAGCGCGATGATCGGGAGACCGGCGTCATCGAAGAGCCGCTCCACGCTCTCCCGGGTGAAGAACCGTAGGTGCGTATCGTCCATCAACCCGAGGCGCTGGTACTGGAACCGGCCCTGAAACAGGGCGAGGCGCACGCTCCCGTGGGCCACGTTCGGGATGGACGCGACCACGAAACCGTCGTCGCGCAAGAAAGGCTTGAGGCGTTCGAGCGTCCGCAGCGGCTCCTTCAGGTGCTCCAACACGTCCCCGAAGACTATGACGTCGAAGGCTTCCTGCTCCAACGGCCCGTCCAAGTCCATGCTCTCTACGTCCCCGACGAGAACCCTCTCGCAGTGCTCCTCGGCCCGGCGCGCGGCTTCGGGGTCGACCTCGATGCCCACGACGTCGCACCCGCGCTCGGCCAGGGCGGCCGCCAGGTACCCGCTGGCGCACCCGACGTCGAGGACGCGCTTGTCGTGCCCGACGAGCTCGACGATCAAAGCGTGGGATGAATGCGGGTTCTCGAGGTCCACCCGGGTCTCGTACTTGCTGGCCATCTACCTCCTCAACCACGGGAGCATCGCGAGCGCGCAACTTTCGTCGTTCTCATAGCTTCGCGCATATTATCAGGTCTCCCGCCGGTATTGACGAGCAATCGGGAGAGCCGCTCGGGCCTCACCTGCGCCCGGAGAGTGACACCGTCGCAGGTTTCCTCGCCGGCGCGAGGCGTACCTTGTCGGGTCGCCGTACAACCATCAGCCCGATGGGGGATGAGCGGTACGCTCGGCCGGCGGTGTTCCGGGGGTATGGAGGCCGTTTGCGGACCGAAATACGGGTTTCGGGTTTCGGCTGCAAGCTGGCGAGATGTTCTGCTATTCTAGTCCTCGGTCAGGTATTGAAGTGTCAGAGGAGCCCTCCGATTGTCTACCCTCGGGCGAAAGATCTTGGATGCGGCGCGTGGCTTGAGGTCATCCCTTGGCCCGGTTGGCGCCGGAGCCGAGGCGCGCAAAGGCGCGGATCCTTCGGAGAGCCAGGCACAGGCCATGCAGAGGCTGCGCAAGCGGATCGGAGAGCAGGACACGGAGATCCGAGAGCTCAGGGCGAGGCTTGCCGAGGGCGCCGCTAACGCCGGGCAAGGCGGCATCAGGCCCGAGAACGTGGTCTGGATACTGGGATTCCCCAGGACCGGCAGTACGTGGCTCGCCCATATGATGGAGGAGCTCGACGAGCACGCGGTGTGGCGCGAGCCATACGTGGGAGCGCTCTTCGGCAACCTGTACTACGACTGGGTAGGAGAGAAGCATTTCGAGACCAGGCACTTCGTCCTCGGACCGCGCTTCAGAGATAGCTGGCTCAGATCCATCCGGGCTTTCATACTGAGCGAGGCCAACGTGAGGTTCCCAGGGCTCGGCAAGGACGGCTACCTCGTGATAAAGGAGCCCAACGGCTCGGTGGGGGCGCCGCTCCTCGTGGGGGCGCTGCCGGAGAGCCGCATGATCTTCCTCCTGCGGGACCCGAGGGACGTGGTGGCTTCGCGCCTCGACTCGGTGAGAAAGGGCAGCTGGCTCTACCAGCGCAGGGTGGAGGAGGGCGGCGGACGTACCGCCATGTTCAACATGCAGGAGAACGCCCTCGTCGAGAAGACCGCCAACGGGTACCTGCGAAGCGTGCGGAACGTCAAGGAAGCCTACGAGACCCACGAAGGACCCAGGGTCCTCGTCAAGTACGAGGACATGCGCGCCGACGCTCTGGGCACGATGAAGCGCATCTACTCGACGCTCGGTATCCCCGTGGAGAACGGGGCTCTCGAGAGGTCGGTGCGGGAACACGCCTGGGAGGCGATACCCGAAGATCAGAAAGGGGAGGGCAAGTTCCACCGCAAGGCTACCCCGGGAGGCTGGAGAGAAGACCTCACCCCCGAGCAGGTCGCGGCGGTCGAGCGGATAACCGCGCCCCTGCTCGAAGAGTTCTACCCCGCGGTAGACGGAGAGAAAGCGCGGCCCTAGTGCCGGTGACGAGGTACACGCTTTCCGGAGCGGCAAGGGGCTTGAAGGCCTTCGTGAACCTGGAGGCGGGCGTCGTGCGCGACGGCACGAAGGCCGATCACGCGTCTCGCCCCGCTCGTGGGGAGGCCAGCCGGGACGGGGAGATGGAGAGGCTCCGCAGGCTTCTGACCGAGAGGGATACGGAGCTCGCGCAGCTGCGTGCGAAGGTAGACGGCACCAGTGGCGTGAGACCCGACAGGATCATCTGGATCTTCGGCACCGGCAGGTCAGGCAATACCTGGCTCTCGTCCATGATGGGTGACCTCGAGGGCCACGACGTCTGGGGAGAGCCGCGGGTGGGACTACTCTTCGGAGAGTTCTACTACGGTTCCTTTGAAGGGCAGCGCAAGAGCAAGAACTTTATCCTGGGAGAGAAGCAGAAGGCGACCTGGCTGAGATCCATCAGGGAGTTCGTTCTGGATGGTGCGAACGGCAGGTTCCCAGGGGCCGAAGACGGCTACCTGACGATCAAGGAACAGGTAGGCTCTGTAGGCGCCCCCTTGCTAATGGAGGCGCTGCCGGAGAGCCGCATGGTCCTCCTGGTGCGCGACCCCAGGGACGTCGTAGCCTCCATCCTCGACGCGTCCCGCAAGGGCGGCTGGCATTACGAGCGGCGGAAAGATGACTGGGGACACACGTCCACGGCCGACGAAGACCCGGACACCACGGTGAGGGAACGGGCCACGCGCTACCTCAGGCAGGTAGGGGGAGCCAAGCAGGCCTACGAGGTGCACCCGGGGCCGAAGGCCCTGGTCAGGTACGAGGAGCTCAGGGCCGACACCCTGGGCACCATGCGGCGCATGTACTCAGAGCTCGACATCACCGTGGATGCAGAGGAGCTCGCTCGCGTGGTGGAGGACCACGCCTGGGAGAACATCCCGGAAGAGGAGCGGGGGGAAGGCAAGTTCTACCGAAAGGCCACCCCGGGGGGCTGGAGGGACGACCTCACCCCAACGCAGGCCAGGATGGTCGAGGAGATTACCGCTCCGCTCTTGAACGAGTTCTACCCGCCGTAGACCTGGCTGGCACCGCCGGCGAGGATCCCGCGGACGGACGAAGAGAAGGCGTCCCTGTCGACGCTCTCGTTACGGGTGCCTCGAGGGAGCACCGGTCGGCCCACCACCCTTCCAGGTCAGGTCCCCAGGCCACGAGCCCACTTCTCCAGGTTCCAGTACAGCCTTCTCCACAGTGGTTGTTGCAGGAACGGCGCGACAGCGTTCCTGAGGCGAGGATCGAAGACTACGCGGTGTTTCTCGCCGTAGACGTCCAGGAAGCCATCCTGGTAGCTGTTGGCCTCCCACTCTCGCTCTATGTCGCTCTCTCCCTGCAACCCGGCGAGCCTGCGCCTGTTGCGCCCTTGACCCGGCTTGCGTCCGGCCTCGTCGGCGCGAGCAGCGGATCTCACCCTCTCTGCCAGCGCGGCCCGCGAGCGGATCGGCGCGTGCAGACAGAGCAGCTCCTCTGTCTCCACCCTCGGGCCGTCTACCCCGTAGACCTTATGGTGGCCCGTCTCTATCTCTATGCTGTCGCTCGCCCGGCTGATGCACTTTGGCGGGTACATCTTCTCGACGAAAGCGATCTTGTGCTCCTCTACGAGACCCTGGCCGTGGCCGGGCGGCCCGACGGGCGAGGCGGCGCGCCTTGTCATGTACGCGAGCGCTTCGGGCGACGACTCCGTCTGGTCGCGGCGTTGGATGAAGTTGACGGCCTGCGCGACGAGGAGCCCTGCCTTCGACCCCTCCAGAACCTCCCTGAAATTACCTTTCGGGGCGTACCAGAACTCGTCCGCATCGATGGGAACTACCCAGTCTGCGCCTTCCCGGAAGGCTTCGCGCGCCATCCTCGTCATAACTCGGGAGGGGAGGAAAGGGCCGTCGTCGCGAACCCACGTTACCCTGTGGTTCTCCTTGCTCAATCGTTCGAGCACCCTGTCGGTGCCGTCGGTCGAGCCGTTGTCTACGACCGTTATTCGGTCCAGGCCCAACGAAAGGTGGTAGAGAACGTTGAGGCGAATGATGTCCGCTTCGTTGCGGACCATGGATATGCCGTACACGAGCACTTCGTACGGTCTGCGCTACCTGCTTGTCTGCAGGCTGGTTCGGCGCATCTCGACCCACCCGGGTTGGTAGCCGCAAAGGTCGCTGCAGAGCACACCTAACCCCGTGTCCGGACGGGGACCGGACACCTCGAGACCGGGCCCCGAAATTGCGCTCGAGTCCTCCCTACTGCAGGGCATCTACGAATCTTAGCCGCGACGCGCGTGCGTTGCCAGTCCGGGCGCAGGTAGCCTACCAGCCGAAGTCCATGCCGAGTAGCTCGTAGAGCCTCCGGTTGTGCGGCTCGAAGTAGTCATCGAGTTGCTCGCGTGTAGCAGGGTCCATTCCGCCGCTGTACTCGCCCCGGTTGCGCACCCTGAGAGCGCGGAGCGGCGGCCTCCAGGCCGGCAGACCCAAGAACTCGAGTACCCTGCTCAACGTCTCCTGTGGCCAGCCAAAGAAGTCTTCGCTTTTCAGGAGAAGCATCCTGTTCCCGTCCCGGTACCCCTGGTACCGTAGGATCTGCTCCGCGTAGCGTCCCCGGGCGAGGTAGGAGAAGTGGCGAAGGGCAAACTCCCGGGAGTCCCCGCGCAGCCTCTGTTCCTCCGCTTCCACAGCCTCCATAAAGGAGAGCGGCTCAGTCCCAAGCCTGACTTCGTGCTGATAGTGCGAGTAGGCTCTCTCGACTGGATGCCTGAGCAGCGCGATCAGACGCGCCTCCGGCACCACCCGCGCCATCCTACCGGGTACGAGGGGGTCGAAGATGTAGTACGGCGTCGCCTCCCCGGTTATGGTCTCGCGACCGCCCACCCGCCGCGGCGCAGGGAACCGGTTGCGATACCACCCTACGCCCTCCTCGAAGTTGTCATCGAAGAAGTGAACCTCCTTCGTCGCCGCTCTCTGGACGAGAGGGTGACGCGTCAGGAGGCGGTAGAGAGCGGTAGTTCCCCCCTTCTGCGCTCCAACGACGATAAAGTCCGGCAACGCCCCGCCTCGACCACCCTCCTGCAGCAGGAAGGCCTCCTCTCGCGCGGCCTTGCGCTCCATCGGGCTGGATCTGCTCACGCCTGGAAGAGTAGCGCAGGCGGCGCTCGCCCGCTCGAACTCTCGTCCGTCGTCCTCTGGAGGCTCTCGACCCTCTGGTTCTTGCTCATCGGAATATTAATGGGCCGACAGGACGGCAACCAGACCCCGTCCGACGCAGATCGCGGCACAAGGTTGCAGAACGTCTCTATAACTCGGCAAGGCAGGCGCTCGAAGGCGTCCCAAAGATCGTCCCTTGCCTTGTTACAATTCATCTACGGGTGTAGCCCTTGCTGTGATCGGCGGATTCGCGATGGGTGACGGAGGGGTGGCGATTGCGCGAGAGGCGGGAGCTTCGGGACAAGCGGCGTGAGTTTCGCCGCCTCAAGGAGGATGTTCGCGCCTCGACGGACGCCGCGGAGAGAGCAGAGCTCAAGAGAAAGCGGAGAGCGGCGAGGAGGGAGCTTCTCGAACTAGAGAAGGGCCTCAACGCGGCCATGCGTCGTCGGGCCGCGAACGCGCCGGGGGTCGGAACCCTCCCCGATTTCGTCATCTTGGGAGCGTCGAGGAGCGGGACGACCTCCCTGTACCACCTGCTGGCCGGGCATCCGCTCGTCGAGCCCGCCGAATCCAAAGAGCTACACTTCTTCGACACACACTTCCGCGAGGGTATCGGCTGGTACCGCAGCTGCTTCCCGTCCCCGAGGTGGAAGGACGGGTGGAGTACGCTCACGGGGGAGGCGACACCCTACTACCTGCTCCACCCGCATGCCGCCAGGAGGATGGCCGACGTCGTCCCGCGAGCACGGCTCATAGCGCTGCTACGCAACCCCGTGGATCGAGCCTACTCCCAGTACCAGCAGCAGGTCAAGAGGGGCCGCGAGCCCTTGACCTTCGCGCAGGCCATAGAGGCCGAGGAGGCGAGGCTCGAGGGTGAATGGAACAGGATGCTAGAGGATGAGGAGTACGACAGCTACAACCTCCAGCGCTACTCATACCTCTTGAGGGGCGTCTACGCGGACCAACTCCTGCGCTGGAGGGAGCTGTTCTCTGCCGAGCAGATGCTCGTGCTCAAGAGCGAGGATTTCTTCGAGCGCCCACGCGAGACCTTGAAGCGCGTACTCCGTTTCCTCGACCTGCCAGCCTGGGAACCGGAGACTCCGGGACCCGGTCAGCAGTACCGCCGCAACCAGGGCGTGTACGGTGGGGGGATGGATCCGGCAACACGGCGCAAGCTCGAGAACTACTTCGAGCCGCACAACCGGAGACTCTACGAGCTTCTCGGAACAGACTTCGGCTGGTAGCGGCCTACCCGAACGCCGGGTTGGCCCGCGATGCTCCGAAGGGCGCGCCTCGTTGCGGCGGTACTGCCGCGTTGTGGCCTAGCCGCAGTCGTATCCGAGCACCGCAAGGTCGGTGGCCGTGAGCCGAGCCGTGAGAGAGTTGCTCTTCGCGTAGCGACCCCCGATCTCGACTTCGGCGCGTCGATGCCACTCGCGCTCGCGTCTAGCCCGGACCTCGCGAGGGATGCGCGCGTCAGCCTTGCGACACCCGGCCAGCAGGAGCTCGTTTGCCCTGGGAAAGGCGAGAGGCGGGCTCGGGTTCACGGCATCTCGGACGAAATAACGGTTCACGTGCCGCTTGAGGTCGAGGGAGAACGCCGAAGGAGAAACGTTCTCCCAACGTGTCTCGGGTTTGCCGGCGGGCGTTCCCAAGAACTCGCCGATGCGTGCGAGAAAAACCTGCGGCTCCCCCCTCAAGAGTTCGTAAGTGAGCGTCAGGACGTTCGCGGCGCCGAAGAGGCTGTGATAGTAGCCGATGAGGTGGTGGTATTCCAGGAAGTCGAAGCGGAATGCCGGCATCGGTCCGCGCGCCGGCGGCACGCCGACGTACCGTTCAAAGGACGCCGCTCCGCCCCGCTTTACGTACTGCTTGTACAGGGAGACAAGCATGCTCGTCTGCTCTCGGATTACCAGCAGGACGCGAGCATCCGGGAACGTCGCGACGAGGCGGTCCGCGATAGCCTTGCTGTCGTAGCCCCCAGAGTGGGAGTTCCCGGACAGACGCTCGTGGGAGAGCACCGGCACCAGGTCTCTGGCCTGCGCCTCTCGCATGCCTGGCTCCAACGCTTCGCGCGTGGCATCCGCATCGAACGCGAATTGGTTGACCTGCACGAAGGCCGAGTGCAAGGCCCTTGGCCTGGCCGCCGCGTAAAGACCAGACCCGTGATCCCGGAAGAGGTGCCTCGCGAGCCAGGTAGATCCCGTCTTGTGGTAACCAATGTGTATGAGTGGCCGCATCGACGCCCGCGATTCTACAGAGGGGTCAGATGGCGGGCAAGGACGGCTCTCCTCCACCGCCACGAGGGAATAACGTCGGTCTCGAGGACCGCGGGCGGATTGGGCTGTGTGGTCATCTTTGCTAAGATCTTTGATCTGGAACACACTCGTTCATCTGACGAGGTTCGGGCGATGGCTGGGAGGATCACAAAGGACGACGGTCGTGGCACGAACTCCCGCGGTCGTCACAGGTTAGACGTGCCCGACAGCCCGGAGGGGGAGCGGGCGCAAGACTGGATCCTGCGCCACAACGTCAGGCTCGTGCACGGCCCGGGGGAGGTCGACTTCGACGCCGATGAGCTGGTGGTCCTGGTGCTCGAGCGCAACGGGCTGGCCTACGTCGACATGTTCGTCGACCACTACTCTTCCCTCGGCGCGAAGCACATAGTCTTCCTCGACAACTGCTCCACGGACGGCACGGTGCAGGCGCTGCGGGCTTACGAGAACGTCACCGTGCTCCAGACCGGGCTCCCGTACAAGAGGTACAACGTTGCGATGAAGCGGTATCTCATAGAGCGCTTCGGGCAAGGGCGGTGGACGCTCAGCGTGGACATCGACGAGCTCTTCGAGTATCCGTACTCGGATGTGGTGAGCCTGAGATCCTTGCTAGGCTACCTCAACGAAAACTCGTATACGGCGGTGGTCAGCTACATGCTGGACATGTTCCCCGAAGCATCGCTCTCCGAGAACCTCCTCGAAAAGGGCGTCTCGCTCAAGGAGTCGCACCGCTTCTACGATATCTCTGAGGTGCGGACGCAGGATTATCACGATGTGGGGGACATCGGTAACGTGCTCGCCAACGAGGGAATCATGATCCTGAAGGGCGGGGTGCAGAAAGGGATCTTCAACGTCTCTCCGCTGCTGATCAAGCATCCTCTCATCTTCTTCGACGGCGAGATCCGGCCGATGGACCTCTCCGACCACTGGGCCGCTAACGCCCGCGTCGCCGACTTCACCGGCGTGCTCTTGCACTACAAGATCTCGGCCAACCTCTACGAGATGGTGCGGCGCGAGGTCGAGGAGCGCCGTTACATCAGCAGGGGCGGTAAGTACGACAAATACTACGAGGTGCTTAGCGGGGCGCCGGAGCTTGTCATCAGGGGCGACGCGTCGAAGGAGCTGAAGAGCGTAGATGAGCTCGTGGGCAGCCGGCTCGTGGCCGTTTCGAGACAATACATGCAGTTTGTGGTCAGCGAAGAACGCGAGAGCGGGCTCTATTCCGAGAGGCGCGAAAAGGAGAGGTTGTCTGAAGCGTTCTTCAACGCTCAAGCCGAGGTGGCGGCTCTCGGCAAGAGGACGGGGGAGCTCGAACAGCAACTCAAAGAGTTGCGGCAAGAGATGCGGGCCGCGATAAAAGAGGAGCGCCGAAAGAGGGAGGAAGCGGCTAGCGAGGCGGGGGAGAGGCAGCGCTGCTTCGAGAGCCGTGCCCGAACCGCGGAGGGTCGGCTCGAGAGCATGCGGTCCTACGCCGCTCGAAGGGTTATGGGCGTGATCGGCGTCCTGAGAGAGCGCCTTAGAAGGGCAAAGTAGACCGCCGCATGGCGACGCGCGCGGAGGGTAGTGGCACCCTGGGCGAGCGGGGCGTGGCGAGGCCGCTGTTCGTCGGCGGACCGCAGAGAAGCGGAACCTCGGCCCTAGTTCATTATCTGAACGTGCACCCCGCAGTGTTGTTGTGCATGGAGCGCTACAAGTGGATGCACCCGCGCCACATCAAACCGGAGCTCTTTACCTTCGAACGCATACTCGACTACAGGGTGAACCCGCGCGGCGACAGGGAGGAGACCAACACTCCGCGGGAGTACCACGCGCAGCTACTCGCCGGCAAAGACGCGACTAGGCTGGCGTGGATCGGGGACAAGAATCCCGCCTACGTGAGGAACCTCGACCGCCTCTCGCGGAACAACCCCGGGTCCAAGTTCATCCTTACCTACCGCCCGCTCGAGGAGGTCGCCGAGTCGTTCGAGGCGCGCTCGCAGAATCCGCAAGATCCCTGGCGCCTCGGCGGCTTCGAGAGTGGGGTCGAACTCTGGAACATAGCCATGAGGGCTACACGCGACTTTGTCGGAGACGCCGCGGCCCTCGACGTCATGATCCTGAGCTACCACGATTTTTTCTACCGTAACGAGGCGTGTGTACCCCTCATCTCACGCTTCCTCAACCTCGCCTTCGACGAGCACATCCGCGAGACATGGAGAAAGTTGTCCGCCGAGTTTGAGGAAAAGCGGCGCACCAAGAGCCCGCTCACCGAAGAGCAGGCGGAGTTCATCGCGAAGCACAAAGACCACGCCGCCGAGGAGTGGGTGCTTCGCCGCATCGACGAGCAGTGGAGGCGCCTGGAGCGTGAGGGGGCGGAGATAAGGTTGCTCGGGGGCCTTAAGCGCCTACGAACGAGGCTGCTAGCCTTCAAGAGGGAGCCACGATGAGTTCGCGACACTGCTACCACAGGTTGATCGCTTGACGGTAGGAGTCCATGGAAGGAACCAAAAGGGCAAGCCTGCACTCGGCGAGGCTCGGCGGTACGAGACTATGGCCTCGCTCTTTCGCCGGGCCGCCGGAGCGTATACACTCGAGTGTGACCTGCAGGGAACCGATCCCAGATAATTGCTAGAATTCTGGTCTTGGAGACGATCGGGGTCAGATCGTGGATAGCCAGGCGGGGAGAATATCGACGGACGGCATGAGTAGAGTCTGCTACTTCGCTTTGTTGACCTGCTTATGCCTCTGCGTCAGCTTCGGCCTGACCGGGGCACAACCGGAGGGTCTACTCGCCCAGGCGGGGGAGCGGCCTAACATAATCCTCGTGCTCACCGACGACCAGAGGACCGGGGACCTGGCTCAGATGCCCAACGTGCAGAAGCTGCTGGTGCGTCAGGGCACCACCTTCGAGAGGTTCACCGTTGCGCTGCCAGCCTGCTGCCCGAGCCGGGCGACCTACCTCACGGGGCGCTACCCGCACAACCACCGGACCGGCTTCGGAGGCGCGTCGAGCGCCACGTTCTTCGCCAGGAGCGGCGCCCAGGGCGACACCTACGCCACCCGCCTCAACGCGGCGGGCTACCGCACCGGCTACTTCGGCAAGTACCTCAACGGCTACGAGCAGACGCGCCGCAAGCCGGCCGGCTGGGACGATTTCTACGCCAACGTGGACCGCGACGTGTGGAGCCGCTGCTTCAACGCCGACGGCCGCGGGAAGAAGTGCCGGACGAGCGGCAACATGGACGCCTTCTACGGCGAGCGGGCCGCCGGCTTCGTCAAGGGGTCCGGCCCATTCCTCGCCGTCTACGCCCCGAACGCCCCGCACCAGGACCAGAACGGACCACCCCCCGCGACGAGGCGGAGCATAAGGAAGCTCGACAACCCGGCGCTGCCCACGGGGGGCTCCTTTAACGAGCGGGACGTCTCAGACAAGCCGGGCTTTATCAGGAACACCGGAAGGCTCGGGGGCCGCGAGATCAAGGCGATGGCCCGCGAGCACCGGGCGCGGCTCGGGAGCCTGCAGGTGGTGGACCGCTACGTGGGGGAGATGATCCGCAACCTGAGCCGCTCGGGCGAGCTGGAGAACACGTACTTCTTCTTCGCCACCGACAACGGCTACCACCTGGGCCAGCACCGGATGGAGGCGGGGAAGGGCACCCCCTACGTGGAGGACGTGATGTTCCCGCTTGTGGTGAGGGGTCCGGACGTGGCGACCGGCGTAAGGGACGAGCTGGTGCAGAACACCGACCTGGCCCCTACCTTCGCCGAGCTCGCCGGGGTGGCGGCCCCCGCCAGGGCCGACGGGGCATCCTTCGCGCCCTTGCTGCGCGGCGGGAGCGTCCCCTGGCGCGCGGCGGCCCTCGTGGAAGAGCCGGGCAAGAATGGCTTCTACGGGATGATCACGTCGCGCAACGAGGCCTACGTGGAGTGGAACAGCGGCTTCAAGGAGTACTACCGCCTGAACGCCGACCGCCACCAGATGGACAACGCCTTCAAGTCGAGATCCGTACCTCCCCCCGATCCCGCGCGCGCCGCGGAGCTGGGGAATCTCCTGGATGACCTCAAGGGATGCGCCGGGGAAGGATGCTGGATAACGGAGAATGGCCCGTAACGGGGTCTCCGCGTCCGTAGCCCGGCCCGGAGCCTGAGAGCGTCTCAGGACGGGGCTCACGAAGATCTCGGTCGTCATTCCTACCCTCAACGCGGGTCCGGGGTTTCGGGATCTGCTCCAGATGCTCTCGGCGCAGAGCGGTACTTTCGAACGCGAGGTTCTCGTGATCGACTCCGGCTCCACTGACGGTACCGCGGAGCTCGCCGCGCGCCACGGGGCGACGGTGCACCGGATAGCCCGGGACGAGTTCGGACACGGGGAGACGCGCAACCTCGGCGTCTCCCTCGCAGGGGGCGAGTACGTCGCATTCGTGGTGCAGGACGCCGTGCCGCTAGACGACCGGTGGCTGGCAGCGATGGTCGAGACCCTCGAGCACGACGGCCTCGTCGCCGGTGTCTACGGGCGCCAGGTCCCGCGCCCCGGGAGCTCCCCCCTCACCCGCGCCCTGGTGAACGGCTGGCCGACCGCCGGCCTCGAGCGCCGGGAGCAGCGCGTCGAAGATCCGGCGCTCTACCGCGCGTTGCCCCCGGCAGAGCGCCGCTCGCTGGCGACCTTCGACAACGTGAGCTCCTGCATCCGGCGCTCGGTGTGGGAGGAGATCCCCTTCGAACGGGCCGGCTTCGGGGAGGACGTGCGGTGGGCCAGGAGCGTACTCGAGAAGGGCTACAAGATAGTCTACGAGCCCCGCTCGGCCGTGTACCACTCGCACGAGCGCGGCGCCCTCTACGACCTGCGGCGCCACTACGTGGAAGGGGTACTTCTCCTCGACCTCTTCGACCTCGCGCCCACGCCTAACCCGGCGCTCTGGCTCCTCAACGTGCTGCGCGCCTCGGCGCGCCTCTACCTCCGCCTCCGCCGCGACGAGAAGCCGAGAGGTGGCGCGCCTCGCCTCGCCCTATCCGCTCTGGGGCACGCCGTCCCCTCCCAGACGGGCCTCTACCTGGCGGTGAAGGCCCGCCGGCTCGCCCGCCGAGCGCCGGCCATCTCCGCCAGGCTGGACGCTTTCCTGCGCAGGGGCATCTAGAGCGGTTTGCAGAGAAGATGAGCCTCCGGGTCAGGTGTCCAGGTTCTCAGGTTCTGAGGGTGTCGGGGTTCTGGGCGAGGGTTGGAACTTCTCGCCCAGAACCTCAAAACCTCAAAGCCTGAGAGCCTAAAAGCCTTGCATCGCGGAAGGCGCGATCCTTTCGCAAACCGCTCTAGGCCCGTATAATCGCCGGCGTGTGAGTGCCCGATGAAGATACTCTTCGCCGCCCACCAGTTCTTCCCGGACCACCGCGCCGGCGTCGAGATCGTGACGCTCGGGCTGGCGCAGGAACTGAAGGCCCGCGGCCACGAGCCCTGCGTGTTTGCCGCCAAGCGCTCCGTCCCCGGCAGCGGCATCGAGCCCTACGAGACGCAGGACTACGAGTTCGAGGGGATCCCCGTCCGCAGGGTGGGCCGCCC
>DATACV010000123.1:0-5021 GCA_036258875.1 Rubrobacteraceae bacterium | reverse complement strand
CTCGACGGTCGGACGATCAGCCCGGATCGAACGCATGATGTCGGTGATCGGCGACCAGCCGGTGATCTGGGTCAACGTGAAGTCGCTGCTCGCGAGCGGGCCCTACGCAGAGTCCAACATGCAGCTCTGGAACAGTACCCTAGTAGAGTCCTGCGCCAGCTACCCGAACATGCGCGTCTACGACTGGGCGTCGGCCACGAAGTACGACTGGTTCATCTCGGACGGCACCCACTACACCTCCGAGGGCTACGCCCAGCGCGCCCGCCTGACCGCCGACGCGCTCGTACACGCGTTCCCGGCCTCAGGAACGGAGAAGGGTTCGGACTGCGTCGTCCAATAGCGGAGTTACCGAGTCGACACCTCCTGCCAAGAGTTAGTCGAGGGCGAGACGATCGTCGACATCAAGGTCACCCAGCCCGAGGAAGTGGTAAAGGTCGAGTCCGAGTAAGGAGAGCCGAAGAAGCTACACGAGGGCCGGGGCACACGCCCAGATCCTTTCTCTACCCGTATTTTCTCCTCCATACCGTACAATTGGCCTATGGCTACCAAAACGCTTTATGTTTGCTCCAACTGCGGCCACGAGGAGCCCAAGTGGCTCGGGCGCTGCCCTGACTGCGGGGAGTGGAGCACGTTCGTGGAGGAGGCTCGGGAGAGCAAGAAGGTCGTAGGGTTCGCGGAGCGGGCGACGCGGCAGAAGAAGAGCGCGGGCGGCAGGACGTTCTCGCTGGACGAGGTCAGGGCTACCGAGGGCGGGAACCGGATGGACACCGGCGTCGGGGAGCTGAACAGGGTGCTCGGCGGCGGGGTCGTGCCGGGCTCGATGGTGCTCGTCGGCGGGGAGCCGGGCGTCGGGAAGAGCACGCTGCTCTTGCAGGTGATGGGACATCTGGGCGAGGGGTGCCTGATGGTCTCGGGCGAGGAGTCGCCTAGACAGGTGGCGTTGAGCGCGAGGCGGCTCGGCGTCGAAGGGGCGGGTTTCCGGGTGCTCTCGGAGACGGACGTGGACGTTATAGAGGCGACGATCCTGGAGGAGCGACCGACGCTCGTGGTAGTGGACTCGATCCAGACGCTCTACTCACCCGAGCTCTCTGGCGCGCCGGGCGGCGTCGGCCAGGTTCGCGAGTGCGCCGCTAGGTTGATGCGGGTCGCCAAGAGCGAGGGCATAGCCGTGATGCTCGTCGGCCACGTCACGAAGGAGGGCTCCATCGCGGGTCCGCGCGTGCTGGAGCACATGGTAGACACGGTGCTCCAGTTCGAGGGCGACCGCTTCCAGAACTTCCGTATTCTGCGCGCCCTGAAGAACCGCTTCGGCTCGACGAACGAGGTCGGGGTCTTCGAGATGTCAGGGACGGGGATGGTCGAGGTCGCTGACCCTTCTGCTTTCTTCCTCTCCAAGAGGGAGGAAGAGATCCCGCCGGGGGTCGTGACGGTGTGTCTGCTTGAGGGGACGCGGCCGATGCTGGTGGAGATCGAGAGCCTGGTGGTGCCGAGCCCGCTGGCGGTGCCTCGCAGGGTGGCAAACGGGGTGGATACGGGGCGGGTGAACATGCTTTGTGCGGTGCTGAGCCGGCGGGCTGGGCTCTCTCTGGGGGATCACGACGTGTACGTGAACGTTACCGGCGGGGTGCGGGTTGAGGAGCCTGCGGCGGACCTCGGGGTGGCGCTGGCTATCGCGTCTGCGCTGCGGGACAAGCCGGTCGGGAAGGGGACTGCTTGCTACGGGGAGGTGGGGCTCACGGGGGACGTGCGGTTCGTCTCCGGGGCGCCCAGGAGGAGCGCAGAACTGATCAAACTCGGCTTCGGGCGTATAATAAAGCCTGAAGGTTCGCACGATGCATCCGCGAACACGCAAAACGAAGGCTCTGTAAACGGAAAGGCAAGCGTGGTCGAGGTAAAGACGCTCGAAGAGGCAGTGGCGGTGGCTCTGCTGTGAGCCCGGGGCGCCGACACCTGCCCGACGCGCTCGCCGACGCGCTGGCCATCGTGGCCCCCGGCACCGAACTGCGCGAGGCCATCGAGAACATCATCAGGGCGCACAACGGGGCGCTCATCGTGGTGTCGTTGCCCGAGAAGCTGGAGCGGCTCGGGATCATCTCCGGGGGGATGAAGATCGGGCTCGAGTTCGCGCCGATGCGGCTCTACGAGCTGGCCAAGATGGACGGCGCGATCGTGGTCTCCCCCGACCTCTCCACGATCCACTACGCGAACGTGCAACTGAACCCGGACCCTGCCCTCGAATCCGACGAGACGGGGATGCGCCACCTCACGGCGCACCGCACGGCGCAGCAGACGGGGGACCTGGTGATCTCGGTCTCCGAGCGGCGGATGGTCGTGAGCCTTTACCGCGGTCCGTACGGGCCGCACGTGCTCGAGGACATCGGGGTTGTACTCTCGAAGGCCAACTCGGCGATAGCCACGCTGGAGAAGTTTACGCGGCGGCTGCGCGAGGAGGCGAGGGTGCTGACCCTGCACGAGTACGACGGGGCGGTCACGCTGCGCGAGGTGGTTAGCGCCATCAGCACGTTCGAGTACTCGGTGAGGATCGCCGAGGAGATAGAGGCGTACGTGAGGGAGCTCGGGAGAGAGGGCAGGCTGGTCGAGCTGCAGCTCGAGCAGGCCTTCCACGGCGTCCCGGAGCAGTACGACGCGCTGCTCAGGGATTACACCGAGGAAGGCGTGGACTGCCGCCAGGCGAGGAAGCAGCTGAGGCAGCTCTCCTACGAGCAGCTCTCGGACCCCGTGGAGATCACGGAGCTCCTCGGGTACGGCTCCGTGGGACAGACTGAAGACTTCTTCCTCAAGGCCCGCGGCTACAGGCAGCTCGTGGGGGTACCCCGGCTGCCGCGCAAGGTGGCCCAGAACCTCATCGACGAGTTTGGCTCGCTCGAGGGTCTCCTCGACGCCTCGGAGCAGGAGCTCGACGAGGTGGATGGAGTCGGCCAGGCGCGCGCCCGTGCCATCCAGCGCAGCCTGGAGCGCCAGCGGAACCTCGAGACCTCGGGCGGGATACCCTAGGATGGCGGACGGGAACGGTATCGTGGACGGAAACGGCAGCGCGGCGTCAAAGGAAGAGATCCAGACCTTCGAGAAGGGGGACCTCGTGGTCTACCCCAACCACGGCGCGGGCACCGTGTCGGGGGTGGAGGAGAAGACCATCCTGGGCGAGGAGCGCCGCTACTACATAGTCTACGTCCCCGACGGTGGGCTGACGCTCAACATCCCGGCGGACGGGGACTCGGGCCTGCGGTCGTGCGCCGACGACGAGGAGGTCGCCGAGGCGCTGGAGATACTGCGCGGCGGGCCCGAGGACATGCCCGCCCACTGGAACCACCGCCTCAAGCACAACCAGGAGAAGATCCGGAGCGGTGAGATCTCCAGCGTCGCCGAGGTCGTGCGCGACCTGAGCGCCCACGGCGGCGACCGCGGCCTCTCGACCGGCGAGCGGAACCTGCTCGCCAAGGCGCGCCGGATCCTGGTCTCCGAGGTGGCCCTCGGCAAGAGCCTGGAGATAGACGAGGCCGAGGCTCTCGTGGACGGCGCGTTGCGCGGGGACGGAAAGGCCTAACCATCGCGGGTCCCCTCTACGGCTCGGCCGTCGCGCTCGTGCTCGCCGGTGGGAGCGGCAGCCGGATGGGCCGGCCGAAGCAGTTCATAGACCTCCGCGGCAGGCCCGCCCTCTATTACACCCTGAAGGCCTTCGAAGACTGCCCGGCCATAGGCAGGATCTACGCCGTCGGCGACCGCGACCGCATCAAGGAGCTCGTCGCCCGCGCGGGCATAGAGAAGTTCGCCGGCTGCGCCGACCCCGGCGAGGCCCGGTCCCTCTCCACGCGCAGCGGCCTGCTCCTCTGCGACGAAGACCCCGACACGGTAGTCCTGATCCACGACGGCTCCCGCTGCCTGGTCACCCCAGAGCTCGTGGGCCGCGTGGTAGCCGCGGCTAACGGCGAGGTGGACGGCGTGGTCCCTGCGGTCCCGGTCGCCGACACCATAAAGGTGGCCGAGAACGGCTCGGTCTCCGAGACCCTCGACCGCGCGAAGCTCCGCGCGGTCCAGACCCCGCAGGCCTTCCGCCTGGAGCGCCTGCGCGAAGTCTACGCCGCCCCCGAGGAGCGCCTGCGCGCAGCGACCGACGACGCCTCCCTCGTCGAGGACGCCGGAGGGCGCGTGGCCGTGGTGGCGGGGGAGAGGACGAACATCAAGCTGACCTCCCCGGACGACCTCATCCTCGCGGAGGCGATCCTGGCCGCGCGTGGGGTGTCCCACCACGGCGAGCACCGAGGGGTGTTCGGCTGAGCTTCAGAGTGGGCTTAGGGGTAGACGCCCACGCCTTCGCCGGGACGGACGAGCGGCGCAGGCTCGTTCTGGGCGGGGTGGAGATCCCGTCCGACAGGGGCCTTGCCGGCCACTCAGACGCCGACGCGCTCGCCCACGCCGTCACCGACGCCCTGCTCGGGGCCGCGGGGCTCGAGGACATAGGCCACTACTTCCCGGACACCGACGGGCGCTACAGGGACGCGGACTCCATCGAGTTGCTACGGAAGGCGCGCGAGCTCGTCGGAGGCTCGTGGGAGGTCGCCAACGTGGACGCGGTAGTCATCTGCGAGCGGCCCAAGATTCGGGACCACAGGGACGAGATGCGCGAGAACCTGGCTGGCGCCCTAGGCGTCGAGCCCTCGCGCGTGACCGTACGCGGCACTACCACCGAGCGCCTCGGCTTCGCCGGCCGCGGCGAGGGGATAGCCGCCCAGGCCGTCTGCCTCCTGCAGGAGCGGTAGCCCGGTGAGCGAGGTCCGGGCGCGCTTCGCCCCGAGCCCGACGGGCCGCCTCCACCTCGGCGCCGCCCGCACCGCCCTCTTCAACCACCTCTTCGCCCGTTACCACGGCGGGAGCTCGATCCTCCGCATCGAGGACACCGACCGCGCGCGCAGCAGCGAGGAGTTCGAGCAGGACCTCCTGGACAACCTCGAGTGGCTCGGCCTCTCCTTCGACGAGGGTCCTTACCGCCAGAGCGAACGCGG
>DATACV010000122.1:0-2266 GCA_036258875.1 Rubrobacteraceae bacterium | reverse complement strand
CTCCGCGAACGGGACCGACTCGGGCTTCTTGGCGACGATGGCGGCGGGGGCGCTGACGTACTCGGCGTAGGAGCCGCCTCCGATCACCGGTTTGAACAGGTACCCGTATACCTCGTCGCCTTCGGCGAGTTTGGTGACGTCGGCGCCGACCCGCTCGACCACCCCGGCGGCGTCAAACCCTAGGATCAGGGGGAACCGGTGCTCCAGCGCGTCCTTGAGCTCCCCATCGGCGACCTTCCAGTCGAAAGGGTTGACCCCGGCGGCCCGAACGCGGATCAGGACCTCACCGGCTCCGATCTCAGGGGTCGGCAAGTCGATCAGGGCTACTGGCCCGCCAAACTTCTCCTCGGCTATCGTGCGCATCTCATTCTCCTTTTCGTGTCTCGTGGGTACCGGGGTCAACTTGTGGTCCGCACCCTTCACCCGTTCGGCGAGTTGGTCGCATCCGGCATGTGGCAGGCCTCGTACCCGAGTACCCTTGTGTGTGGTACGAACTCCTCACCGCGCCTCCGGAGGGCCTGCTTCCACCCGCGCTATCATCTCGTCGAGCGGGCCGCGCGTACCGTGGATGACCTCCAGCCACCAGGTCGCTCCGGCCGCTCCGTAGGCGCGCGGCAGCGTGGGATCGCCGGCCTCCGAGTGCCCGTCTACGGCCACCTCGAATGGCGCATCCGGCGTCCGGTGCCGCCGGATCTCGGCCACCATCTCGGCGATGCGCGCGGGGCTCTTGGATGGGCTGCCATCGGGGTTCGTGGCGGGCGCGAGCCATCCGTCCCAACGGGCGGCACGGCGCAGGGCAGGCGCGCCCTCGCCGCCGATCCAGATCGGGATGCGAAGGCGCTGGAGCGGGAGCTGCGCCAGGGAGACCCCCTCGACCGTATAGTGTGGCCCGTAGTGAGTCACTGTCTCGCCCGACCAGAGCCCATCCAATATCGCGAGCCCCTCGTCGAGCATGGCGGCGCGCCGCTTCGCGTCGCCCGGGTCACCGAAGGCGGTGAACTCGTCCGGCACTCCTCCGAGGCCGGCCCCGAAGATCGCGCGCCCACCGCTGAGGAGGTCCAGGCTCGCCAGCGCGTTGGCCACGACCTGCGGGCGGCGACGCGCCAGCGGGGTTACGGCGAGCCCCAGCTTGAGGTGAGTGGTGGAGGCCGCGACCGCGGACAGGATGACGCAGGGATCCCCCGAGGGCACGCCCCGCACGAAGCCGAGGTGGTCCCACACGAAGAAGGCTTCCCAGCCGGCTACCTCGGCGGCGCGAGCCAGGCGGACCGCCACGCGCGGATCGGCGTAGTCGCCCAGGTTGGCCGTCACTATGCCGTAACGCATCCGACTTGCACCTCGCTCTCGACGATCATCGGCGGGGGCCGGGCAACGCTTCGTGGTGTCCACGCCGTCCACGATGCTTTTACGCCGATACGTCGCGAACGACTTCGAGCGCCGCGGCCATGGGGAAGAGGTGGCCCATCTTCTCCCTCTTCGTTCTCAGATACCCGAGATTCGCGGGGTTCGGCGAGACCCACAGCGGTACGCGCTCCACGACCTCCACGCCGTGACGCTTGAGGCCCTCGATCTTCGCCGGGTTGTTGGTCAGCAGCCTGGCCCGTCGCACGCCGAGGTCGAGCAGCATCTCGGCTGCGGCCCGGTAGTCGCGCGTGTCCTCCGGCAACCCTAACGCAAGGTTCGCTTCGACCGTGTCGAGGCCCTGCTCCTGAAGCGCGTAGGCAGAGATCTTCTTGGCAAGCCCGATGCCGCGACCTTCCTGCCGCAGGTAGAGGAAGACGCCGCGGCCCTGCTCCTGCAAGAACCGCAGGCTATCGGCCAGTTGCTCACCGCAGTCGCAACGGGACGACCCGAAGACGTCGCCCGTCAGGCATTCCGAGTGCGCGCGGACCAGAACCGGCTCGCCGTCGTCGATCGCTCCCAGGGTGAGCGCCACGTGCTCTTTGCGATCGGGGCCGTTGAAGACGAACACCTCGAAGGTGCCGTAACAGGTCGGGAGGCTCGCTTGGGCGGCCCGTCGGGTAACTGGCATCATCACACCCGTCCCTCCTGCGGTTGAACTGCCCTGTCCTGCGCACGGAACCCGATCTTCGCATGGGTGCCGTCGCAGAACGGCTTGTTCGCCGATCCCCCGCAGCGGCACAACGCCACGGTCGCCCGCTCGGCTCGGAACTCGTTGCCCTCGGCGTCGAGGAGCAAGACCGGTCCCCTCACCAAGTACGGACCGTTGTCGAGAGCGGTGATCTTCGTTTGTTCAGCCATGGTT
>DATACV010000121.1:0-2030 GCA_036258875.1 Rubrobacteraceae bacterium | reverse complement strand
GAGAGGGACTTGAGCGCCCTGTTGCCGGCGCCCGTCACGGCGCGGCCGCGGCGACCGTTGTCGAAGAGGGCGTCCACTGCCTCCTGGAGCATCCGCTTCTCGTTGTTAACGATCACGTCCGGGGCCCCGAGGTCGAGCAGCCGCCGCAGCCTGTTGTTCCTGTTTATGACCCTGCGGTACAGGTCGTTCAGGTCCGAGGTAGCGAAGCGTCCGCCGTCGAGCTGGACCATCGGACGGAGGTCGGGCGGCAGGACCGGGATGGCGTCCATGATCATCCACTCCGGGCGGTTGCCGCTGGTGCGGAAGGCGTCCACTACCTTGAGACGCTTTATGGCCTTCTGGCGCTTCTGGCCGCGCGAGTCGTTGACGGTGTCGCGCAGGTCCTGAGACTCGTCCTCGAGGTCCACCTGGGCTATGAGGTCGCGGATGGCCTCGGCGCCCATGCCGCCGCGGAAGTACACGCCGTAGCCGTACTCGTCCCCGAAGCGGTCCTTCATCTCGCGGAAGAGCTCCTCGTCGTCCACGATCTGGCGCGGCTCGAGGGTCTGGAACTCCTCCCAGGCGCGCCTGATGAGCTCTATCTGCTCGCCGACGGAGCGCCGGATGTCGTCGATGGCCTCCTTCTCCTCCCTGCGGACGCGGGCGATAGCCGCCTCGCGCTCTTCGTCGGGGAGGTCGGCGTACTCCTCGGTGAACTCGTCCGGGGAGCTGTCGCCGTTTATGACGCTCTCGCGCTTGGTGCGTAGCGCCTGGGCCTGGTCGATCTCCTCGTCGCGCTCCTCTTCGAGCTGGCTGATCTCGTCCTCGACCCTGCACCGGAGCAGGTCTATGTCGTTGGCCCGCTCCTCGCGGTCCACCCAGGTGACGATGGAGCTCGCGAAGTAGAGGACCCTGTCGAGCTCCTTCGGGCTGATGTCCAGCAGGTAGCCCATCCGGCTCGGGACGCCCTTCACGAACCACACGTGGGCTATGGGGGCGGCGAGCTCGATGTGGCCCATCCTGTCGCGACGCACGCGTGCGCGCGTCACCTCGACGCCGCAGCGCTCGCAGATGATGCCCTTGAAGCGAATCCTCTTGTACTTGCCGCAGTAGCACTCCCAGTCCTTCGAAGGCCCGAAGATGCGCTCGTCAAAGAGGCCGTCCTTCTCGGGGCGGAGGGTGCGGTAGTTGATGGTCTCGGGCTTGGTGACCTCGCCGCGGGACCACTCGCGGATCTCCTCGGCCGAAGCGAGGCCGATGGAGATCTTCTCGAGCTTGTTTATGTCTATGTCACGCTCTAGTCCCTGCAACCCTTACATCCCTCCTCTGGAGAAGTCCGGTGTGTCGTCCAAGTTCCCCGTAGGCTCGTCGCGGCTCAGGTTGATCCCCAGCGCCCTCGCTGCCTCGTCCCAATCCCTGCGGGCCTGGTCCTCGGCCGCGGCCTCGGCGTTGTAAACGGGCTTGACCGAGAGCCCGAGCGACTGCATCTCCTTGAGCAAGACCTTGAAGCTCGCCGGCACGCCGGGCTCCGGTATGTTCTCGCCCTTGACGATGGACTCGTAGCTCTTGACGCGCCCCACCCTGTCGTCGCTCTTTATGGTCAGGAGCTCCTGCAGGGTGTGCGCCGCGCCGTAGGCCTCGAGCGCCCACACCTCCATCTCGCCGAAGCGCTGGCCGCCGAACTGGGCCTTGCCGCCCAGGGGCTGCTGCGTGACCAGCGAGTACGGGCCCGTGGAGCGGGCGTGGATCTTGTCGTCCACCAGGTGCAGGAGCTTCAGTATGTACATGTAGCCGACCGTGATCCTGCCGTCGAACTGCTCGCCGGTGCGCCCGTCGTAGAGCGTCACCTTGCCGCCGCGGCCCATCCCGATGTCGGCGGCGCCGTCGCTGCGGACCCGCTCTATGGCCTCGTCCACGTCAGCGACCTCAGCCCCCGAGAAGACCGGCGTGGAGACGAAGGTCGGCTCGCCGCCGTTCTCGCCGAGGCCCTTGCTCGCCGCCCACCCGAGGTGGGTCTCGAGGATCTGGCCTATGTTCATCCGGCTCGGCAC
>DATACV010000120.1:0-2832 GCA_036258875.1 Rubrobacteraceae bacterium | reverse complement strand
ACCGCGGCCGTGAACAGCGAGCCGCCGATAAAGCCCGCCTGCGCGGCATCTGAGATGCCCTCGAAGGATGTGGTTCCCGTCTGGGCCCAGAAGATGATGATCGCGATAAACAGCGCCGCGTCGCCTATGCGGGTAACTATGAACGCTTTCAAGGCAGCGTCCCTGGCGGAGGGTTTCTCGAACCAGTGCCCGATCAGGAGGTACGAGCACAGGCCCACGAGCTCCCACCCCACGTAGAGCTCGATGAAGTTGGGCGCCAGCACCAGCACGAGCATCGAGGCGGTGAAGAGGTTGAGGACGGCGTAGTACCACGCGAAGCGCGGATCGCCCTCCATGAAGCCCCCTGAGTAGAGCTGGATCATCAGGCTCACGAAGCACACGACGACGAGCATCACGGCGGCCAGCCCGTCTATGTAGACCCCCATCGAGAAGGAGCCTCCCGCCCCCAGGTCTATCCAGTTGACCGAGAACTCGATGGGCGAGCCGCCACCCGGGATGACGCCGGCGACGTAGAGCAGCGCGAACACCGAGAAGACGAGCGAGACGGTAACCCCGAGGATGGCGACGTACTGGGCGTTCTCCCGCAGGAGGCGCCCCGTGAGAGCGAGCACGAAGAAGACCAGCGCGGGGAGGATGGGGATTGCCGCGATGATCAGCTGTTGGCCGACGGTCTGCATCTGTCCCCTTCTAGCCCCTCATCGAGGTGACTTCGTCCACGTTCACGGTCCGGCGGGTCCTGAACACCGCCAGAACTATGGCGAGACCCACCGCGATCTCCGCGGCGGCGATGGCTATCACGAGCACGGCGTAGCTCACCCCGAGGCCCCCGGCGTTCGGCAGATAATCCGCGAAGGCAACGAGGGTGAGGTTGACGCCGTTGATCATGAGCTCCACGCACATGAACACGACGACGGCGTTGCGCCTGACCAGCGCCCCCCACGCCCCGATGGCGAACAGAATTGCCCCGACCACCAGGTAGCCTTCGAGCGGCGGCGCCGCGAGGAGGGCGTCTATGAACTCCTGAAGTTGCGGCGGTATCTGCGGCATTACTCCGCCACCCCCCGGTCGACGCCCTGGCCCGTCTTGCGGCGGCTGACGACGATGGCGGCGACGATGGCCACGAGGAGCAGCACCGAGGCGACCTCGAAGAGCAGCACGAAGACCTCGGAGCCCGGGCTAACGCCGAGCAGGTCCCGCCCGAAGGCCGCCACGTCGCGCGGGCCGTTACCCGCCGACGTGGAGCCCCAGTCCTCGTTGGCCAGGACGTAGGCCAGGAAGGTTCCTACCCCAGCCGCCACGAGGAAGCCCCACCAGCTCTGGCGGTTGATGATCGTGCGGTATCTCCTGACCTGTGGGCGCTGGGTGAACATGATCCCGAACAGGATCACCACCGTCACCGCTCCGACGTAGATCAGGACCTGGAAGGCCGCGAGGGCAGGGGCGTTGAGCATCACGAAGAACCCCGCTACCCCGAGGAAGGACCCGGACATGAACAGCGCCGAGTGGACGACGTTGCGGCTGAGCACCACGCCGAGCGCCGAGACGAGCGTCATCCCGGCCAGAAAGGCGAACGCGACCGTCAACTGGCGTCGCCCTCCCCGGTGCGGGGACGCTCCACGGTCTTGGGAGCATCTTTCCCGGTGGGCTTCTTCTTCTTTTTCACTGCCGGCTTCGGGTCTATGGTCGGGTCAACCGGGCGCTCGCCGAACTGTCGCGCGAGCTCCAGGCGGTTGTAGGCCTGGACCTCGAACTCCTCGGTGTGGTAGATGCAGTTGACCGGGCAGACCTCGACGCAAAGCGAGCAGTACATGCAGCGCGAGTCGTCTATCACGAACCCAACGGCGTAGGGCTTCGGCTTGCCCGAGCCGTCCGCGTCGCGCTTCTCCTGCTCGATAGAGATGCAGTGGTCGGGGCAGATCCTCATGCACTGAAGGCAGGCGATGCACCGGTCCATGTCAACGGTGAGCATCCCGCGGCTCCGCTCCGGGAGCGGGCGCTTGTACTCGGGGTACTGGCGCGTCACCTTCCCCTCGAAGAGGTGCTTGAGGGTGATCCCCATACCCTTCAGTATCCCCTGTCCTACCTGCGGCATACGAACCTTCCTCCTACAGAACGAGTATCGCGCCGGCCGTCACGAACAGCCAGACGAGGGTTATCGGGACGAGGACCTTCCATCCGAAATCCATGAGCTGGTCCATCCGCAAACGGGGGACGGACCACCTTATCCACTGGAAGGTGAAGATGATCAGGGCGGTCTTGAGCCCGAACCAGACCCAGTTGAAGGACCCGAGGTCCAGGAACTCGAAGGGCGGCTGCCATCCCCCGAGGAACAGGGTGACGGTGACTGCGGACATCAGGCCCATCGAGGCGAACTCGGCCGCCTGGATGAGGGCCCAGGTCATCCCGGAGTACTCGACCATGTAACCGCCGACGATCTCGCTCTCGCCCTCCGGCAGGTCGAACGGAACCCGTTTTACCTCGGCGAGCCCGGCGATGTAGAACACGACGAACATCGGCAGTTGCGGCCAGACGTACCAGTTCCAGATCCCACCGCCCTGCGCGACTACGACGTCCACGAGCGAGAGGCTCCCGGTCAGCATGACGACGCCGAGGAGGCTCAGGATCAGGGGCACCTCGTAGGAGATTATCTGCGCCGCGCCCCTCAGAGCGCCGAGAAGCGAGAAGTTGGACCGGCTCCCGTAGCCGGCCATGATGACGCCCAGGGCACTGATGGACGTGATCGCCACGAAGAACAGGATGGCCACGTTGAGGTTCGCAATCACGGCGTCCGGCGCGAACGGGATGACGAGCCACACGAGCGCCGCCGGCAAG
>DATACV010000119.1:0-1734 GCA_036258875.1 Rubrobacteraceae bacterium | reverse complement strand
GCTCGGCCTCCTCGGCGAGGTACCGGTCTATAACGCGGACGACGGCGTCGACCTTCTCGCGAGGGAGCCCGTCACCGCCGCCGAATAG
Source organism: Rubrobacteraceae bacterium (assembly GCA_036258875.1). Taxonomy (GTDB): domain Bacteria; phylum Actinomycetota; class Rubrobacteria; order Rubrobacterales; family Rubrobacteraceae; genus JALYGY01. Next base: position 1,646 of record DATACV010000119.1, on the reverse strand, counting down.
CTTGCTCCACATCGGGGTTGCCTCCTCGTGAGTGTCACCGTTTGCACGATCGTCCCCGCTTGCCTGGTGAACGTCGCCTCGTCGAAACAGAAGAAAATGAGGCTCACCAAGCCGACAGGTAGTCCACGAAGTTCTCCCACGGCATGAGGTTCGCCGCCTCCCCGGCGTAGCGGACAGGCCGCGGATCGAGCATCACCCACTCGACGCCAGCGCAGGGTCCGACGAGCAGGGAGACGAGTTCATCAGGGGCACACGTTTTCACGTACCACCCTCCACCCGGTGCCGCAGCGAAGAGGTATCCGCGAGCGGCCCATCCGGCGGAGAACACGGGCAGCGCTTCGCCTTTTCCTGGCAGGGGCACGCGCAGAACCTCCAGCCCCTCGTAGCCGTCCTTGGCCACCACGTAGTGCAAGGGTGAGGGGCGTCTCTCGGGGACGCTGGTCGCGAGCCCTCCGCGCTGCTTTACGCCAAATCTGGTCACCACGTCGTACTCCTTCTTCCCCATCGCTGCCGTGCGGGTGAGCCGACCTCAGGTACTGCTCCCGCGCCGGGCTCTTCGGCCGATGGCGGTCCTCACAATTCCTCTGTCGGCTAATCTCGCAGACGTCGATCAGCGCTTCGTCAGCCTCTGTAAGGAGCGCGTAAGGATTTGGCAAGACTTCTTGACGAGCCCATGAGCGGCGTAGGCCGCCTCGCGGAGGGTTGGTAAACTTGCTTGCGTGAACATCAGGTTCCGGGTGTGGATGCCCCCGATCGCGGTGTTGATCGTGCTCGTGGCCGTATTACTGGTGTTCGCCTACGGGATACCTGCCGCAAGACAGCGTCTCGAACAGCGGACCCAGGCCGTCACGCTGGCGCAAGCCGCCGCCACGGCGGACGCCATAACCGGGGAGGATCACCGAGCGTGGCAGGAGCTGCTGGACCTTCCGGAGCCCGACGTGGCCGGGCAGACGTCGGCCGAGGGCGAGCGCCCAGGTGCGTTGCGCCGCTCGCTCGACCTCTACGCCACCGCGCCGCGGGCCGAGGTCCGGGTCGTCGACCGGGAAGGGGACGTCGTCGCCCGAGAGGGAGCGCGCCTCTTCTCGCCTCCCCCGGAGATGCTCCGCAAGGCCGCCGACGGAGAGCGGTTCTTCGAGAGGACGGAGGGTCTCAACGTCGCGGTGGTCCCCATACTCTATGGTGGGGAGCTCGCCGGGGGGGTGGTGTTCGCCACGAGGCACTGGGAGGCGGTTGTCTACGAGCCGTTCTTGCGCAGCGGCCTGGAGGCCGCGGTTCTTGCCTCGCTCATCGGCGGCGGGCTGATGTTCTTGCTGGCAGTGATGCTCTCCAGGAGGGTCGAACGCCTGAGTTCGGGCGCCCGTCTGATAGAGCGCGGGGATCTGTCGCACCGTATCAAGCCAGGTTTCGGCGACGAGTTGGGCGCCCTCGCCAAGACGCTGAACTCCATGGCGGCCAACCTGGAGGAATCCTTCGGCCGGCTGGCCGAGAAGGACGCGACGCTCGGTGCGATCCTGAACAACCTCTCCGAGGGAGTGGCCGCGACCGACGCGCAAGGCAATGTGGTCTTCGCCAACCCGGCGGGGCGAGACATGCTCGGCATGGGCGAAGACGGCGCTGAGATTCCCAGCCCCTGGGAGGATTTCGAC
>DATACV010000118.1:0-14118 GCA_036258875.1 Rubrobacteraceae bacterium | reverse complement strand
GACGACGACGTTCGAGACCCGCTCAGGCGCGATGTCGCGGGCGACGACGAAGACCTGCTCGGCGATCTCGCGCGCCTTCAGGTTGCGCTTTATGCCCAGCAGACCGGTCGCACAGAACCTGCAGGCCATCGGGCAGCCGACTTGGGTCGAGATGCACACGGTGTGCCGTCCCCTCTCGGGGATCATGACCGTCTCTATGGCGTGGCCGTCGCGCGTGAGAAAGAGGTACTTCCTCGTCCCGTCTGTGGCCCGCGAGACGCGCCGCAGCTCCAGCGTCGCCGCGGGCGCTCCCTCGGAGAGCGCGGCCCTGAGCCCTTTCGGCAGGTTCGTCGCCTCCTCCCAGTCCCGTACGAGGGAGCGGGTGAGGGCGAGGTAGGCCTGCTCGAGGCGGTAGGCGGGTTCGCCCCGCGCCTCCAGCAGTTCTCGTACGTCGGGCAGGTAGCTCGCTGCTCTCATGACCCACCGATTATATAGGCGAGCCGCGAAGGTGTGATGCCGTCCGCCGGCACCGGTCCCCGGTCGTACCAGGTTGGTCCTCCGGTCAGGCTCTAGAGCCCCTCTCCCGTCGCGAGCCACCGCGCGGCTTCGGGGCCGAGCTCCCGTACGGCCCGTGCCTCGTACTCCGCCACGTCCTCCCGGGTGAGGGTGTCCGTCCAGCGGCCGTTGGTCCCCTTGTTGATGAAGACCTGGGCTCCGGCGTCCCAGAAGGCGCCCCCGAGGGGAACGCTCTTGGTGGCGTTGCGCTTCATCCAGTCGAAGGAGCAGTACTCGAGGATCTCCTCCCAGTCGCTTTCGTTGACCGGGACGTCGAGGAATTCGGCGATGCGGCGCATCTCCCCCGGCATGTCGCGCTTGAGGTTCGCGAAGTGCACGAACAGGACGTTCGGGAGGTCGCGGATCTCCCACCAGGTGCGCACGTTCTCCCAGAATGGCCAGAAAGGATGGCCATCGTACTCCATCCACTCGTGGAAGTACTGCCTGACGTCTGCGGGAGGTGGCTCGATGGGCGGCCCGACGCGCCCTGGCGTGTCGTTGAGCGCCTCGTACCACATCCGGTTCGCGTTGGCGTGGTGGTTGTACATGCTCCACACCACGTCGCGTCCGTCGCGCCCTATGTAGATGTACCTAGCCTCGGGCGAGAAGACGAGGGCGTCCAGGGGGAGGTGCGTCTTCAGGAACCGCCGGTGCGTCTGCGCCTCCACCAGGGGGAGCTTCACCTCCTTCGGCGGGACGCGGAGGTCGAGCCACGGGCTCATCTCCGCTACCTCGAGCTCGGGGTCCGGACCGAAGAGCAGCTGCGCGACGATCTGCTGCATCCAGGTGGTTCCTGACTTGGCGTAGGTCGAGATGACGATGTCGTCGTCGCGGAAGCGGAAGTCGTTCCAGATGGTCGAATCGAAGTGGTGGTTGTGCAGCTCCCGGGTCTTTACCGGCCCGGCAATAGTCTCGGTCAAAGCTCCTCCTGTTCTCCCTGCCTCGTCACCGGTTCTCTCGGAAAAGGCTCCTCAGTACAGGATCGAGGGTATGAATGCTCCTTTCGGCTCGTTGTAGAGTCCCACGCTCATCAGGGTCATCGGCTGGACGACGCGCAGCCCACGCTCCAGACACCAGCGCAACACCTCGCCGTTGCGCGTCGGCAGCAGGAACCCCGGTCCGGAAAATTCGGGCGCCGCGCCGATCAGGGCCTTCAGGTCCTCGTTGCTCTCCCCTACCGTGTGCCCGAAGAAGCCGACCCCCGTCGTGTAGCCGGTGATGCGCCCGTCGTGCTCGACCACGTTCGCGGTCCCCTGCCCGATCGCCCCGAGCAGCTCGGCTCCCCGGTGGAAACCGTGAACCTTGAGGGACAACTCGTTGCTGGCGTCGAGGTCCTCTTCGGTGGCCGGACGAACGTGGTGCCCGGGTATGGTCTGCCCGATGGCCGGCCCCTGGATGTTCGAGAGGGGCTCGCGCGCGTCGAACCCGAGCTTGGTGTAGAGCGCGAGCGAGCGGTTGTGGTAGGCGGCCTGCACCAGCCGAACCCCCGCGAAGCCCTGCTCCTCCGCCCGACGCAACACGTCTTCCATCAGCCTGCGGCCGACCGCGGCGTTCTGCGCGGCCGGGTCGATGGTGATGGGGCCGACGCCGGCGATGGGCCCGTTCTCCCACAGGAAGTTGCTGCCGACGATCCGGCCGTCGGCCTCGGCCACTACCGAGTAGACGTCGTCGCGCGAGAGCAGCGACGACATAAGTCCCTGCGCCACCTCCGCCGATGGAAAGTCGGGCGGGAAGTTGTGCTGGCCGGCTATGTTCCTGAACGCCTCGTAGAGGATCAGGCCGCCCCTCCCGGCGTCAGCGATACTCCCGGCCCGCAACACCAGGCCCGCCGTCCGTGTCTCGAGCATCGTTACCTCCTTCGTCTCGCGCCGCCTGGCGCGTTTCCCATTACGGCCTTCAGTTTGCGGCTCGAGGCGCGGGGGCGGTAGCCACACTGCACCCACAGTTCTCCCACAAGGCTCTACCGTTACGATCGGCAGCCTTCGAGGCTCCTCGAACGGCCCGTCGGTAGCTCCGGGTAAGGGGTGGACTGCGACTGTAGAATCTGGCGGATGGCTCTGGATATCCTAATAGCGCTCTTCGTGGTGCTCGTCGTGCTGCGCGGCGCGCGGACGGGCCTGCTGGCCGGCGTCTTCTCGCTGGTGGGGGTGGTGCTGGGGGCTTCGCTGGGTTCGCGGGTGGCGCCGTACCTGTTGCCCGAGGGCGAGAACCCGCTCTTCGGCGCGGGGATCACGCTCGCGAGCATCCTCGCCTTCGCGGTGCTCGGGGAGATCGCCGCCCGCGCCGCCGGCGGCGCGGTGAGGAACCGCCTCGCCAGCCCGGCCTCCGAGGCGCTCGACGGTATCGGGGGGGCGGTGCTAGGGCTCGCGCTCTCGCTCGTGCTGGTGTGGGCGATCGGGGTCTTCGCCCTCCAATCCTCCCCGCTCGCCGGCGCGTTCCCGGCCGTCAACGAGTCCAGGATCTTGCAGCTCCTCGACGAGCGGATGCCCTCCGAGCTCCTTACGCGGGCCGTCGCCGAGCTGAACCCGCTGCCCCAGATCCGGGGCCCCGAGCCCGACGTGGCAGTCCCGAACGGGCGCCTCGCGCGCGATCCGGAGGTGCTAGCCGCGGGCCCGCGTACGATGCGCGTGAGCAGCATCGCCTGCGGCTACGGCGTCGAGGGCTCGGGCTGGGTCGCCGCCCCTGACCTGGTCGTCACCAACGCCCACGTCGTCGCGGGCGAGGCGGTAACCAGGGTCCAGCCGGGGGGCGCGGGACCGCGCTACAGGGCCGAGGTGGTCCTCTTCGACGACAGGAACGACGTGGCGATCCTGCGCGTGGCCGGCCTCGGCCTCGACCCGATGCCGCTCGCAAGGCCGCGTCTGGGCGAGGCGACCGCCGTTCTGGGCTTCCCCGAGAACGGCCCGCTCGACGTCCAACCCGCGCGCACCGGCGCGACGCGGCGCGTTATCTCCGGCGACGCCTACAACCGGGGCCCGGTGGAGCGCACCGTGACAGGCTTCCGCGTCTACGTCAGGCCGGGTAACTCGGGCGGCCCGGTCGTCAACGGGGACGGCGAGGTGGTGGCCACCGTCTTCGCGAGCCGCGCCGGCTCAAGCGACTCGGGCTACGGTATCCCCTCCCAGCTCGTCGAACGCCGCCTGGCAGCGGCAGCCGCACGCACGGAGCCGGTGAGCACGGGAGGGTGTGCACAGTAGGCTTCAGTGCCTGGTGTGACGGGACCGGTACAACGCCAACCTGATCGCTAAAACCTGATGCCTGAAGCCTATCGTGTCTCTTCGCGGACGATCTTCTCGAGGGTCAGCCGGCTCCGATTCAGCTCGGCTTCCACGGTCGAGAGCCTCGCCAGGGCGGACTCGCCGAGCCGGTCGCGCTCGACCTCGCGGGCGACGGCTGAGGCCGCCTCCTCTATGGCGTTTATGGCGCTCTCCAGGAGCAAGAGGTCCCGCTCGTCCATGAGCTGATACTACCGCAGCTCGTGCCTCTCGTTGTTGCGCCTAGCGACGAGGTAGGCCTGGATCGTGGCCCGGACAATAGTTCTCTGACACGAAACGCTCCCCGCACCCTATGGCTTGCGTTCTCCATAAGCGTGATCTCGAGGCGCGGCATCCGGAAGAGCCGGTTTCGCTCATTCCCTGAGCGGTCCTCCGGCACGGTAGCCGCCGCTCGTCCCACCAAGGCATCCGCGCCCGGTCAGGAGGGTGCGGAGACTTCGCCCTCAGAGCTTGCTTAGCTCGCTGTTCTCCATCCTCTCCAGCACCAGCTCGAAACCCTCCGGGGCAACTCGAACGTTGCCGGAGTACGGGTACTCGAAGAGACCGATAGTAAAGAGTGTCAAGGAGATGACCAGGGTTAATGCAGCCACCATCAGCGTGTGCGCCAGCGTATTGTCCAAGCCAAACAGGTAGGTGAATCCCACAACCGTTATCCCCCCCGTCACCAGCACGCCCCACAGGGGGCCAGGTATGCCCTCGCCGGCCTGCACGAGCCGGGCGTTCCTGGCGTCCGCAAGCTCGTCTACTCGAAGTAGCGCTTCTGTGTAGACTGCCTGTTCGGCTTTCGTGCGGACCTCCACATTCTGAACGCCGAGCGTCAGATCGTCCAGAAAATCCCAGGCCCGCTCACTCGTACGCCCTTGCGTCATCAGGGCCCACTCCTCATCGACGACGACCCTGACGTACGAGTGAGCGAGTTCCTGGATCTGGCGTCCTTGAGGCTCAGGCAACCGATGAGCGAGCCGGAAGACATCTTCCACCTCACTGGCTTCTCTTTCCGCCGTGTCCCTGGCCTCAGCGAACTCCTCCCACACAGCGATAACCACCAGCGCCATCAATACGGCGTAGACGACACCCAAGACGGCGTAGATGAAGCCGGCCACGTCGTTGTGCTCCTGGCGCACCCGTGTGGGCACGAAGCGCTGCACCGCGACCAGCCCCCCGACCGCAAACAGAACCGATACGGCGACAACCAATAAGCCGGGTACGATGTAGATCATGGCGAACCCCTAATCCTCTCTATCCGCGCTCGCTGACCGAGCCCGGATCATAGCTTCGAAGGATGATCATCTCACACCCCCCAACGGTAGCAGGATGCAACTCCTCTACCCTTTCGCGCGACGTCCATGCCGACGAGGTCGCCCGCCGAGCGGTACTACTCGAACGCTCGCTCTTGTATATGGCTCGGCGTGGAAGACGCCCTACTCGCCGCGCCCGATCCGGTACGCTTCCGCAGGTACACGCCGTCGTAGGGGTAGCCCATCGCACTAGTGTAAGGTGAGAGGCCGGGAGGAGAGAAGCATGGAGCTGGCTGAGCGCATCGCGGAGCGTCTCGGGGACCTCGGGGGCGTCGAGGCCGTGGTCCTCGGCGGCTCGTGGGCCCGGGGAGTGGCCCACCCCGACTCGGACGTGGACCTCGGGATCTACTACCGCCCCGAGCGCCCCCTCTCCGTGGCGGCTCTGCGCGAGCTGGCACGCGAGCTGGACGACCGCCACCTGCCTGACCTCGTAACGGATCTCGGGGAGTGGGGACCCTGGATCAACGGCGGGGGCTGGCTCCACATCGAGGGCCGGCACGTGGACTGGCTCTACCGCGACCTCGACCTGGTCTCGCGCGAGATCTCGGATTGCCGCGCCGGGCGAACCGCCTCCCACTACCAGCCTGGTCATCCGCACGGCTTCCACAGCCACATCTACGCTGGAGAGGTGCACCATTGCCAACTCCTGAGCGACGCCAGCGGTGAGCTGGCGTCCCTGAAGGCGCTCGTCGCCACTTACCCCCCGGCCTTGAAGCGTTCCCTGACGCAGAGGTTCCTTTGGGAGGCAGACTTCGCGCTGGAGACCTGCCGCAAGCCCGCAGAACGGGGCGACATCTTCTACGTCGGCGGTTGCCTGTTCCGGTGCGCGGCTTGCCTGGTCCAGGTGCTCTTCGCCCTCAACGAGCGTTACTTCGTGAACGAGAAGGGCTCCGTGAAGGTGGCAGGCTCCTTCCCCCTGCGCCCCGAAGGCTTCGATGTGACCGTCTCTTGCGTGCTGGCCGAACCGGGCAGGGAACCGGCGCGACTCCGCGAGAGCGTTCGAGAGTTCGACCAGCTCGTACAAGCGACGCGCGAGCTGGCTGGACCAGAATCTGGATGAGGCGTACAGAAAGCCTAGGTGCCCAGCGAGAAGCGCTCCCCGAAGGCCGGCACGCCCTCGAGCCGCAGAGCCTCGACGCTCTCGGGCAAGAGGGGGTCGGCGAGCAACCTGCGAGTCTCGGGGTCGGGCTCGGCGCCGAGCACCGCCCGCACGAGGAGCGGTACGGTCCCCGCCGCCCACGCCTGCGGGCTGCACGACCTGGGCAGCTCCACCGGCTCGCGGGCCTCCTCGCGCGAATAGCCCGCGAAGACCTCGGGAAGCCGCCCTTCGAAGTGTGGGGCGGCGTCGATGAGCGCGGCTGCGACGCGGTTCGCCTCCTCCCGGAGACCATAGCGCCGGAGTCCCTGGACGATGAGGGCGTTGTCGTGGGGCCAGACGGAACCGTCGTGGTACGACTCAGGGTCGTACCCCCCCTCGCCCTCCGCCATCGTCCTTATCCCCCATCCGCAGAAGAGCCTCTCTTCCATCAGCCGGTCCGCGACGATCCGCGCCCTCTCCGGCGAGACGATCCCGCTCCAGAGGAGGTGGCCGGGGTTGGAGGTCACTGAGTCCACCCTCCTCCCAGCGCCGTCGAGGGCGAGGGCGTAGTAGCCGCGGTCCTCCATCCAGAAGTCCAGCTCGAAGCGCTCCTTGAGGAGCGCGGCCTCCCCCCGCAGCTCGGCGGCGAGGAGGGCGTCGCCCCACACCCTCTCGGCGAGTGCTGCGGTCCTCAGGTACGCGTCGTAGACGTAGCCCTGCACCTCGCAGGGGGCGATGGGCGGCGCGGCGCGCGTCCCGTCGCGGAAGAGCATGGAGTCCTCGGAGTCCTTCCAGCCCTGGTTCTGGAGGCCCGCCGGCGTGTGGGAGGCGTAGGCCACGTAGCCGCCCACGCGGTCGGCGTGCTCGAGGACCCAGGACAGGGCCCGCCGCGCCGCCCCTTCGAGCTCGCGGACGAACTCCTCGTCGGCGGTCCAGCGCCAGACCTCGTGCAGGAGGACGAGGAAGAGCGGGGTCGCGTCGACCGTGCCGTAGTAGGGGGTCTCGGGTATCTCCCCGAAGAACGCGAGCTCCCCGCGCCTGAGCTCGTGCGGGATCTTCCCCGGCTCGGCGTCCCTGAGGTCGTCCCTCTCCGTGGCCTGGTACCTGGCGAGCGCCCGCAGCACGTTCTTCGCCGGCTCGGGGCCGAGGATCATGGCCTGGTACCCCGTGATGAGCGTGTCCCGCCCGAAGAGGGCCATGAACCACGGCGCCCCCGCCGCCGGGACGAGCAAGCCACCCCCGGCGTCGAAGGTGAGCGACTCCAGGTCCTCTAGGCTCCGCTCCCAGCTCGCGCGCAACGCCTCCCACCCCGTCTCCAACCCAGGCGCCCCGGCGTAGAGCGGCGCGTACCCCGGAAGCTTGACTCTTTCGCCACCCTCCTCCAGCTCCACCGAGACGCGCACGGCGCGCGTCTCCTCGGGCTCGAGATAAACCTCGAACGAGAGGCGCCCGAGCTCCGCGCGCGGCGAGATCCCCTCCCCCCCTACCCGCACCACGGTACCCCGCCGGAACCCGCCGCGCCTGTAGGCGAACCGCAGCCTCCCGTCCTTCGCCTCCTCCAGTACCTCGCCGCGCCCGGCCGCCTCTCTCCAACCCCGCAGCTCGAAGACGTCCCTGAAGTCCGCGGCGCACTCGACCTCGACCCTGACCTCGACGGCCACCCGGGACTCGTTGGCCAGCAGGATCTCCTCCTCCATGCCGCCCCCGAGAGACCGCCGCCGCACCACGTCCACGCCCTCAGGCCCCACGCCGGCGGCCACCGCAAACTCGGCCTCGGAACCCCGCACCCACGAAGCCAGCGGGACCAGCCGCGCCCCCCCGATCCGCAACCGGAGCACAGACAGGTGGGGCACGTCCCCTATGAACAGCCCCCGCCCGGGCGAACCGTCGAAGTCCCCCACCCCGTCCGAGACGCAAAAAGCTCCCGGCGACACGACGCTGACCAGCCCTTCACGCAAGCCAATACCCCCCGGACACGAACCGACACCGCATCATACAGCCCACCCTACCTCCCCGGATAGCTCCGCTCTTGACAGAACGTTCAATCAAGTGTAAGCTGCGGTTATTGAACGTTTAATCAAGGAGGCATGGTGCCGGAGGAGGTTGACAGGCGGGGCCAGATCCTTGACGCGGCCTTCGAGGAGTTCTCTGAGAAGGGTTTCAAGGGGGCGACGATCAAGAGCATCGCGGGGGCGGCGGGGCTACAGTCTCCGGCTCTGATCTACTGGTACTTCCCGGACAAGGAGACGCTCTTCCGGGAGGTGTTGGGGACCAAGATCCCCGTGTTGCGCGCCGTGAGGGATCCGGCCGGCCTGCTCGACCTTCCGCCGGAGGAGGTACTGCCCACCATCGCCCGGGGATACCTCTCGACCTTCGACAACCCCGCCGCCCAGCGGATGGTACGGCTGATAATGGGGGAGGCCATGAGGCGGCCCGAGATCGCCGAGATATTCGCCAGCGCCGTGATAAAGAGGGTGCTCGGGTTCCTCAAGAGCTACATGGCGCGCCAGATCGAGCTGGGCAGGCTCCGTCCACACGACGTCAGGTCGAGCGCCCGCGCCTTCATAGGGATGCTCCTTCCCCAGGCCGGGGGCAAGCTCTTCTTCCCGGTCATAAGAGAGGACGGGCTGACCGACGAGGAGCACATAGAGACGGCGGTTGACGTTTTCCTGAAAGGACTCAGACCCGAGAGCTAGGAGGTCCACCATGGCCGTCCAGGTAGAGCAGAGAACCGGAGAGGCTTCGGAGGTCCGCGACGTGAGGCGGACGACCTGCTGCGTGGTCGGCGGCGGACCGGGAGGGGCCGTGCTGGCGCTGCTGCTGGCGAGGGCGGGCGTGGACGTGACGCTGCTCGAGGCGCACCCGGACTTCGACAGAGAGTTCCGGGGGGACACGCTGCACCCTTCGGTGATGGAGATCATGGACCAGCTAGGTCTTGCGGAGCGACTGCTCGAGCTGCGCCACACCGAGCTCCGGACAGTCACCCTCCAGACCGTCTCCGGTCCCTTCACGCCCGTTGACCTCTCGCGGCTGGACACGAGGTACCCGTACATAACGATGATGCCGCAGACCAGCTTCCTCGAGTTCGTCACGGGGGAGGCCGAGCGGTACCCGAACTTCCGGCTCGTGATGGGGGCGCGGGTGAGGGAGCTGGTCGAGGAGGACGGCGTGGTGCGGGGCGTCCGCTACGATTCGGAGGACGGCCGGCACGAGGTAAGGGCGCTCCTCACGGTCGGGGCCGACGGGCGTGGGAGCCGGGTGCGCAGGCTGGCAGGCTTCGAGCCCGTGAAGACCTCGCCGCCGATGGACGTGCTCTGGTTCAAGCTGCCGCGGGAGAAGGGGGACCCCGAGGGACTGCAGGGCCGCTTCGGCCGGGGGCACATCGCGGTGATGCTCGACCGCGACGACTACTGGCAGGCCGGCTACGTCATCCCCAAGGGCACTTACCCCGAGCTGCGACGCGAGGGCATCGAGGCGCTGCACCGCGGTTTCGGCGAGCTCATACCCGAGTTCGCCGGGCGCGTAGAGCACCTGAAGGACTGGAGCCAGGCGTCGCTACTCTCGGTCGAGTCGAGCATGTGCCCGCGGTGGTACAGGCGAGGGCTGTTGCTCATCGGGGACGCCGCGCACGTCATGAGCCCGGTCGGCGGGGTCGGCATCAACTACGCCATCCAGGACGCCGTGGTCGCGGCGAACGTGCTCTCCGGACCCTTGAAGGAGAGCCAGGCGCGGCTCGTCGACCTCGACGTGAGGCACCTGGCGAAGGTGCAGCGCAGGCGCGAGTTGCCGACGCGCCTGATCCAGAGGGCCCAGGCCCTGATCCAACAGCAGGTCCTCGCCCGCGCGCTGCGCTCGGACGAGCCCTTCGCCCCTCCCCTCCCGCTGCGCCTGCTGCTGCGCGTCCCCATCGTGCGCAACATCCCTGCTCGCATCGTCGGCTTCGGCTTCTGGCCGGTGCGCGTAAAGGAGTGAGGAAATGGACGTCTCGCAGGAGAGGACCGGCAACGACGCGGATCTGGTACTCCCGTTCGGGGACCTGGACCGCGCCTCCCTGTCCCTCGCGGGCGGCAAGGCGGCGAACCTTGGCGAGCTGATCCGGGCGGGGCTGCCCGTACCTCCCGGTTTCTGCGTGACAACCGCGGCCTACGAGCTCGTCGCCGGAGGCGCCGGCCTCGACCGGACACTTGACGGCCTGGCTCGGACGCCCGCCGAGGACACGAAGCGCCTGGCGGAGCTCGCCGCCGAAGCCCACGACACCCTGCTCGCGGCGCCCGTCCCGGAGCACGTCGCCGAGGCCGTCGCCGAGGCGTACCGGGCGCTTGGGGACGGCGCGCCGGTCGCGGTGCGCTCCTCGGCCACCGCGGAGGACCTGCCGACCGCCAGCTTCGCAGGGCAGCAGGATACCTACCTCAACGTAGTCGGTGAGGAGCCCCTGATCGAGGCCGTCCGGCGCTGCTGGGCCTCGCTGTGGACCGACCGCGCCGTCAGCTACCGCGCCACTAACGGGATAGATCCCAGGAGCGTGCACCTCGCCGTCGCCGTGCAACGGATGGTCGAGGCCGAGGTAGCCGGGGTCATGTTCACCGCAGATCCCGTCACGGGACGCCGACGCAGGTCCGTCATCGACGCGAACCCCGGTCTCGGGGAGGCTGTGGTCTCCGGTGCTGTCAACCCCGACCACTTCGTCGTGGACACCCGGAGCGGCGATATCCTCGAGCGCCGGCCAGGCGACAAGCGCGTGGCGATCCGGGCCCAGAGAGGTGGCGGGACGCGGCGCGTCGAGCTGGAAGAGGGCGAGGAACCTTCCCTCACGGACGCCCAGATCCGGGCCCTGGCAGAGCTGGGAGCGCGGGTCGAGGCGCACTACGGGGAGCCGCAGGACACGGAGTGGGCGATAGATGTTGGCGGGAAGCTCTGGCTTTTGCAGGCGCGTCCGATCACGACGCTCTTCCCCCTGCCCGCCGGCGCTCCGGCGTCCGACGAGCACCCGCGCGTATATTTTTCGGCCAGCGTCGCCCAGGGCGTGTTCCGCCCGCTGACTCCGGTAGGCCTGCAGACGTTCCACCTCCTGGCGTCGGGGATTGCCACGCTCCTCGGGTACCCGCCGCACGACCGGTTCGCCGGTCCACCGCCCATCGTAGACGCGGCAGGCCGTCTCTTCGTCGACGTTACGCCGGCGCTACGCAGCACCTTCGGGCGAAGGGTCTTGGGTCTGGCGATGCGCAACATGGAGGCGCTCAGTGCCCCGATCCTCGAGCGGCTCGCGGAAGACCCCCGATTCGCGCCCGTGGCGACGCCCCGCTGGCCCCTGGTACGCGCCGTGCTCCGGGTCTTGATCCGGGGACGCATTCCGCTCGGCGTCGCCAGGGCGTTCGCGAACCCACGAGCGGCGCGGGAGCGGGTAGCTCGCATGGAAGGGGAGATGCGCGCGCTGGGCGACGTGCCGCGAGACGCCGCCGCCGCGCAACGCCTGCGTGCGGTCGAACGCCTGCTGCTCTACTTCCCGCCGCGCATGTTCCCCAACGTCCCTCCGGTCTTCGCCACGGGCCTGATGTCGTTCACCCTCGCCGGCAAGCTCCTGAGGGGCCTGGCCACCGACGACGAGCGACGGGTCGTGCTGCGGGGGCTTCCACACAACCCGACCACCGAGATGGACCTGGCGCTCTGGTCGCTCGCCCAGGAGGTCCGCGGAGATCCGGCCTCCGCGAAGGCGATGCGCGAGACGCCGCCAGAGCGGCTGGCTCGCGAGTACCGCAGAGGCAACCTGCCCCCAAAGCTCCAGACGGAACTCGCGGACTTCCTGCTTCTCTACGGGCATCGGGGGGTCGCCGAGATCGACCTCGGCCTGCCGCGCTGGTCCGAAGACCCGACGTACATCCTTGGAGTGCTGGCCAACTACCTCCGCCACAACGACCCGGAGCTGGCGCCCGACGTCCAGTTCCGGCGCGCGGAGCGGCAGGCCGAGGAGATGGTCGTCGACCTCACCCGCCGTGCCTCCCGCAAGGGCCGCCTCCGGGGAACGCTCGTCGGCTTTCTCCTTAACCGGGCCCGCGCCCTCGCGGGCCTGCGGGAGATGCCCAAGTTCCTGGCCATCCTGGTGTTTGCGCGGGCCAGGGCGCTGCTCTGGGGAGTCGGGGAGGACCTGGCGAGATCCGGGCGTCTGGAGAGGGCCGAGGACGTCTTTTTCATCACCCTGCCCGAGGCGAGAGCGGCTCTGGCGGGCAAAGACCTCAGCCCGGTAGTCCGCGAGCGCCGGACAGATTACGAGCGAGAGGTAAAGCGCAGGCGCGTGCCGCGCATCCTGCTCTCCGACGGGACCGAGCCGAGCGCAGAGGCGAAGTCCGACGCGTCCGCCGACGAAGGCGCGCTGCGCGGGACCCCGGCGTCGCCGGGCACGGTTACCGCGGAGGCGCGTGTGATCCTCGACCCCACCGACGCCCACCTCGAGCCGGGGGAGATACTTGTCGCCCCCTCCACAGACCCGGGCTGGACGCCCCTCTTCCTCACCGCGGGGGGTCTCGTCATGGAGATGGGCGGGCCGATGTCCCACGGCGCCATCGTCGCCCGCGAGTACGGCATCCCGGCCGTCGTCGGCGTGTCGGATGCCACCGAGCGCATCGCCACGGGAGGGCGGATCACGGTTGACGGATCCTCCGGGACTATAGTCATCGGGCAGCGGGAAGGCAGGTGAGCCGCCCGTGTCGCTCCTCTACCGCCATCAGGAGGACGCAACCAGGAGCGTCTGGGGGGCGGCCTGCTTCATCCGCGTCTTGAGCCACTTTATCTGGGTGGATGTCTCGCCCTCGCAGGCGCTCACGACCCCGAGCAGCTCCCTGTCGGCGATGCCCTGGGCGGCCTGGCCGACCATGGTCCAGGCGATGTCGCAGAAGTTCGCCATCACGTAGAGGTCGTGCAGGTCGCGCAAGAGCCCGAGGCTGCCGCCCCGGATCTCGTCGAAGAGCTCGTAGTAGAGCCTCTCGGGCTCCTCGTCCCTCTCCTCGCCGTAGCGGTCCACGAAGGGACCCAGCTTCTTGGCGTGCACTTCGCACTGCTTCGCCAGGGTGTTGCAGGTGTGGAAGACGTCGGCCTCCGCCGCGTAGCCCTCCCCGACCTTGCGGAACGCATCGGCGAGGTCCCGCTCGGACTGGTGCAGTACACCCAAGTAGTTCGCCAGGTACATCTCCTCAGGCCCCCTTCACCGTCTCGGTTGCGTCCGCCCTGCCGTGGCCTGCGGTCTCGGACGGGACGGGTCCGCCGGCCGATGCGGGCGCCGAGGCGGTGGTCGTGGGCGCGAGCGAGGGCTCCCCGTTCGCGTCGCGGACCTTCGTCACCCTCACCGCTCCGACCTTGTACAGGGGCTGCTTCGAGGCCGGGTCCCACTCCGTTATGGTCAGCTCGTTGGCGGCGCGAGGCTTCGCCGGACCGTTCGGGGCCTCTCCGCCCTCCTGATCGAAGTACCCGTAGTGGAAAGGCGCGAAGACGACGCCTTCCCTGATCCCGCTTATGCGAGCCCTCGCCTCGAGACGCCCACGCGGCGACTCCACGCGTACCACGTCGCCCTCCCCCACGTCCAATCGTTGGGCGTCGGAGGGGTGTATCTCGACCCACACGTCGGGCGCCGCGTTCTGCAACTGCGGGGCTCGGGCGGTCTTGGTGCGGGTGTGGAAGTGATAGATGGTGCGCCCTGTCGTGTACCGGAAGGGGTATTCGTCGCGCGGCTCCTCGTGCGGCGGTGTGTAGTCGAGGGACTTGAGGAAAGCACGCCCACCGGGTGAGAGTGCCCAGTGTTCCCTCTCCGTGCTCTCCGCGCCAGTCAGCAGGTCGCGGCCGTAGGTCTCGCAGTAGTCCGTCTCGGTGTTGAAGTTGCCGGCGGCGTAGAGGCGTTCCGTGCCGTCGGGGTGCTCGTCGTCGCAGGGCCACTGGACACCGCTGC
>DATACV010000117.1:0-15312 GCA_036258875.1 Rubrobacteraceae bacterium | reverse complement strand
GAAGATGGGCGGGGAGTTGAACTCGCGCACCTCGTTGTTCGCGCCGCCGATGTCGAAGTCGAACCTCCAGTAGACGTGGTGGTGGTGGACGTTGCACACGCACGTGTCCTGCACGGCGTCGAACCCGAAGCGCGGGCGGATCGTCCCGTTGTCGTGGAAACGCCACCGGCTGACGTAGCGGTACCAGCCCGCCTGCAGCTCGCAGACCAGGACCGTCTCCCGCCCCTGGCGGTATATCGCGGTGCCCCGGAAGTTCCCCTGGTCCGTCCCGGTCTCGAGGATGGTCTGCGCGGGCGTCTGGGAGCGGCGTATCCCAGGGGCGACGTTCGTCCCGTCCGCCTGGATAAAGCTCTCCTCGAAGAGCCAGTCGCGGAAAGGACCACAGGCGTCGTTGTCGTACTGCACGTTGAGGATCGGGGCGTGGGCCTCGAAGAGCACGAGCTTGCCGCGGTACATCACGTTCCGCAGCTCGATGCCGGAGGCGTTCGTCCCCTGGGAGGCGGAGGGGCGGATCACGAGGAAGCTCCAGAGCGGGCTCCCGTCGGCCGCGGTGGTGTTGACCTGGAACTGGCCGGCGAGACCCCTGGGGGTGGGCGTCTGGTTGGCGTTGGGCGGGCCGCAGGTCTCGGCGGCCGCCAGCGCCAGCGCGGGAGCCCCGTCCTCGAACCGCGACACCGTCCGGCTGACCATGTTCGCGCCGACGATCTCGTGGCGTGCCCCGCGCTCCCGGGGCATGAGCCCGACGGCGAGCGTGCGCTGTACGCGGCCGTCCGGGAGCTCCGCCTCGACTAGAGGGGGCATGGGACGGTAGGGCGCCAGGCGCTGCTCCTGGATGGCGGGGCCGAGGTCCTCGTCCTCGAGCAGGACCTCGACGGCCTCGTCGAACTCCTCCCTGGTGGGTATCGGCTGGCGGCCGGCAACCGAGACTTCCAGCGAGCCCGCGACATCGTCGAGGCGCCCGGTAGCCACCACCGCCCGGTTGTTGGTGTAGTCGTAGATCGTGGCGCGGTAACGGTCCGGGGGTACCGGCTCCTCCGGCTTGCCCTCGACCTCGGCATCGAGCAGCCGGACGTTGAGCAGCCGGTGCCGCGTCCCGTCCAGGTACTCCTTGACCGAAGGGTGGTCCAACACCGCCTCCGATACCTCGTCGTTAACCTCGGGCCCGGGGCCGAAGCTCTCGATGTCTATCCGCACCTCGCCGTTCTCGTTCATTCTCGCTCTCCTCTCCTCGCTTCAGGCGAAGTCTACAGGGACCCGGAACAGGTGGCGGTCCTCGCCTGACCCGCTCGCGCTCTCCTCGAAGGCCTCGACGACCCCCAGCCGCTGGTTGGGCCTGCGGTCGAACTTCAGGTCCGCCTTGAACTCGCCGATCACCCCGTTGCTGCCGCCCTGCGCGAAGCCCTCGGCTATCACCGTCCCGTCGTCGTCCCTTACCCGCAGCGAGATCGTCCCCTCGAACGCTGTCCCGTACCCGGCCACGTGCGCGGGGTCCCTTACCACGTCGCCGGGCGCCGGGTGGTTGACCTTCATCAACTTCCCAAACGCCACGCACCCCGGGCTTCGACGGGCTCCGGCTGTCGGCCACGGCGGGCCGGGAGCCCGTGGTCGAGTTGGTGGTCGCATGAGACGCCTCCTCCCGGTCCCTGGGGGGACCTTCGCCCGCGGTCGCAAGGATACAGGGGAACAGACGCCGATGAATCGCCGATGAATCCGCCACGCTCGGCGAGGAGCCGGAGGTCGAGGTGGCGCTGGTCTAGCGGTTGCACGCTCGAGTTCCGATTTCCTGCATGCGCGCATGGTAGGCGTTTGCGGAAACTGGCTTGCCCCACCCTCGGGGTGGGGCAAGCTCTCGAGAAGCAACGTCCTATGAGACATGAACGACTATTCTCGAACCGCGACCACCTCGAGGTACTCGGATTCTATGCTGGTCTCGCCGTCGGTGTCGCCGTTGTGCTCGGCCCACAGTTGCTCGAGGTCATGACGCAATGCGTCCTGCCCCGCGTCGTCGAGCGCGGCGAACGCCCGGTTCGTGGGACCGTAGTAGGTGCGGAAGTGCTCCACGACTTCGGATGGGGGGAAGGGGTAGTGGAACGGGTACAGTCGTTTGGTCAGGCGCAGTTCCGCCACCCCTTCGCGCAGCCTCTCTCTGACGGTCGCTTCGTCGCCCCACAGCAGTGGCGACGGCATCAGGGGAGGGGGCGGCACGTGCTTGCCGATGATCTTGAACATCTGGCCGATGAAGCCCTCGGGGGTCCAGTTGCCCATGGCGATCTGCCCGCCGGGCCGGCACACGCGGACCAGTTCGGTCGCCACCCGCTCGGGGCGGGGCGCGAACATCGCGCCGAAGAGGCTCGCCACCAAGTCGAACGAGGCGTCCTTGTAGGGCAGCATCTCGGCGTCGCCCACGTCGAAGCGGGCATCTAGGCCCTCGGCTTGGGCGCGCTCCCGCGCGCGCTCGATCGAGTTCGTGGCGATGTCGACGCCGGTAACCTGGGCACCGGCGCGCGCTGCGGGGATGGATATCTGTCCCGCGCCGCAGGCCACGTCGAGCATGCGCGTTCCTGAGTGTACGGGAAGGCGCGTCAAGAACTCCATCGCGCTCGGTTCCAGGTAGGTGGCGAAGTGACCGTAGTCCCCGGACATCCAGGTGGCCTTGAGGCGGGCCTTCAGCGTTTCCATCTCGGGGGCCATCTCGGGCGTCATCACTTCCCCTTTCCCGGGCGTCCCAATGCCCGTTTAGGCTAACAACGAGCGCAGCATATCCCCTGGACAGGGTCAGGCGTATCCCCCAAATGAGTGATTTTATTGCCTGTGTTCGCCGGAGTGCGTGGAGGGCAAGGGTTCTCGGACGTTTGGTGCCGTCTATGGCTACCAACAGTACGAACTGCTAACGCTCTAAAGGTCCGCTTCTCTGCCATGGTGGGCGAGGAGCCGGAGGTCGAGGTGGCGTCAGACTGAGAATCAGGTCATTGTGCGAGTAGGTTGTCCGAAACGCGCCGATGTCGCGTAGGTGGGGCATAATGCGGCGCACCTCTCATGGCACCCCGCCCAAACATCGACAACTCCGGGAGTCGGGTGGTAATACGCGTGCTCCTCGGGGGCGCGCCTGCGCGGCTAGGTAAGGCGACCGCTGCGAATCCGACGAGACAAAAGGAGCTACAGCGGCTGGGCCACGACGCGAACCGCCAAAAGGGGGGCGAGCGGGCGAAGAACAGTGACGGGGTGGGGTAGATCGGGCGCCGGTTCTACTACGGCTGGGCCATAGCGGGGACGCTCGCCCTTACCGAGACCGTCTCCTGGGGCGTCCTCTACTACGCCTTCGGCGTGTTCCTGGTGCCGATGCACGAGGAGATGGGCTGGTCGCGAACGGCCCTGACGGGCGCCTACTCTCTCGGTCTGCTCGTCTCGGCGCTGGCTGCGCCGCTCGCGGGCCGCTGGCTGGACCGACACGGCCCACGAGGGCTCATGACGCTGGGCTCGGCGTTGGGAGCAACGCTCCTCCTCGCGTGGGCCTCTGTCGATGAACTCTGGGTTCTCTACCTCGTGTGGGTCGGCATCGGCCTGGCCATGGCGGCCACCCTCTACGAGCCCGCCTTCGCCGTGCTGGCCAAGTGGTTCGAGCGGGGCCGGGGCCGAGCCTTCCTGCTGGTGACCTTGGCCGGTGGGCTGGCGAGCACGATCTTCCTCCCCTTGACCGCCTGGCTGGTCGAAACGGGGGGGTGGCGGGGCGCACTCCCCACCTTGGCCGCGATACTGGCCCTCTTCACGGTGGTGCCCCACGCGCTCGTTCTGCGCCGCAGGCCAGAGGACCTCGGCCTCCAGCCCGACGGTTCCCGGCCCGAAAACTCCTCCGAGAACGAGTCGGACCATCCGCCAGGCGAATCACGTGAGGGGCCCAAGGCGAGCGTGCCGCTCGGTGCGGCGCTGAGGGGCGCGGCCTTCTGGCTGCTCGCTGCGGCCTTCTTCCTGGGGACCCTCTCCCAGGCGGCGGTCTACGTGCACCTCATACCCTACCTCGCCGACCGCGGCTACGGCCTGGGCTCGGCCGCCACCTTGACCGGTCTGATCGGGGCGTCGCAGGTCCTGGGGCGCGTGGTCGTCACCTTCCTCGAGGGACGCCTGCCCCGCGACGTGGTGACGGCGGGCATCTTCGCGCTGCAGGCGGCCGCCCTCGTGGTGCTGATCGCGTCGCGGGGCCCGCTCGGGGTTCTGGCCTTCGTCTTGCCCTTCGGGGCGGCGTCGGGGGCGGTGACCATCGTGCGGGCGTCTGCGGTCGCGGAGTTCTACGGACCCGAGCACTACGGCAGCATAGGCGGGATGGTGGGGACGTTCGTTACTGGAGCTAGGACCCTCGCGCCGGTGGGAGCGGGCGCGATGTCGGCGGCGTTGGGGGGCTACTCGCCCGTCTTGTGGGCCCTCGCCTGCGGCTCGGCCGCAGCGGCCATAGCCATGTTCTTGGCCCAACGCCTCGTGCCTCCCCTGCGATCCGTGCCGGACGTGAAGGGTGGCCCTTGATGACTCCTGTCAGACCCGTCGTCCCCTGACTCTGCCCCTTGCGCATCAACGTATGTTGATCTATACTCGAATCAAGAAGACTTGATGTATAAGAGCGGGCGCGAAAGGAGGCTGCGGTGCACGACTACTTGTTGCACGAGGTAGCCAGGATCAGGATAGAGGAGTTGCGAGAAGAAGCCGCACGCGCCCGTGCGACGCGGGGGACGCGCAAGTGGCGGCACCACCTGGGCTTGCTGGCGGGTGCGTGGGCTGCCCCTACCGAGCACGGAGGCTTAACTAGCTCGGCCGTCGATGAGGCTTGTTGCGCATGAGCGAGGACTTGAAGGAGCGGGTCAGGAAGAAGTACGCGGAGTTGGCCGTCGCCTCCCAGGAGGGCGGTGACGCTTCCTGCTGCGGGGCCTCGTGCGGCTGCGGCCCTGACGAGGCCGCAACGTCGGTGATCGTGGACCTCGCCCGCGGCAGCTACTCGGAGACCGAGAAGGGCGAGTTGCCCCAGTCCGCGGTTGGGGCCTCTCTGGGGTGCGGCAATCCGACCGCCCTGGCTACCCTTTCACCTGGCGAGGTTGTGCTCGACCTCGGAAGTGGCGGCGGTATAGACGTCCTGCTCTCGGCGCGGCGCGTCTCCCCGGGGGGCAAGGCGTACGGCGTGGACATGACCAACGAGATGCTCGAGCTCGCCCGCAAGAATAAGGCGGAGGCCGGGGTGGAGAACGCCGAGTTCCTCAAGGGCAACATCGAGGACGTGCCGCTGCCGGACGAGCACGTCGACGTCGTGATCTCTAACTGCGTCATAAACCTCTCCACCGACAAGCCCAGCGTGATCTCCGAGGCCTACCGGGTCCTCAAGCCGGGGGGGCGCTTCGCCGTCTCGGACGTGGTGTTCCTCGGCCCCAAGGCGGAGCTTCCTGACGAGGTGCTGGAAACCGTGGGGCTGTGGACCGGGTGCGTAGTCGGGGCTCTGGAGAAGACCGAATACGAGGCCCTGCTCGAGGAGGCAGGCTTCGAGGACGTATCGGTGGAGGTTCAGAACGTCTACGACCCGGCAGCGATTGAGGGACTGGACAGCCCCCAGAAGCGCGAGGCGCTCGGGAGGGTTCCAGCTGCGAGCGCCTTCGTCCGCGCCCGCAAGCCGGCCAGGGCGGACGGGAAACATGGCTAGCAGACGGTTGGAGGTCGTGGAGGAGAACAGCGCCCGCTCGGGCGGGGTAGAAGCCATCCCGCTGGCGCGGGTCGAGCCCATAGTCGCCCTGGGACGGGCGCTCTCCGACCCGATCCGGGTCAGGATGCTGGGGATGATGGCCGAGGCGGCGGCCTCGGGGCGAGGTTGCTGCGGCCTGCCCGACCTCGGCGTCCCGGCCGAGGAGGGGGACATCGGCATCTGCGTCTGCGAGTTCGAGGACCGCTTCGGGATGGGCCAGTCGAAGGTCTCCTACCACATGCGCAAGCTGAAGGAAGCGGGGCTCGTGCGGGAGGAGAAGCGGGGCAGGTGGAGCTTCTACTCCCTCGACGGAGAGGCAGCGCGGGAGCTCCTGGGCGTCCTCGGCGAGCACCTCGGGGCCCGTGCGGGGTCGATCGCGGGCGTCTGAAGGCGCACCAGCGAGCCACGAGCGGCCGGGGAGCGCACAAGTGGTAGTACGGATAGACGAGTTGTGGGCGGACTTCGGTGCTCCCCTGAGGCGGTTCATCGCGAGGAGGGTCGGCAACGAGCAAGACGCGGAGGACCTGGTGCAGGAGGTCTTCCTTAGCGCCCACGCGGCCGTCCACCACTTGAGGGACCCGGACCGGGTGCGGCCCTGGCTCTACCGCGTCGCCGCCAACGCGGTCGCCGACCACCACCGACAGAAGCGCGCCGCTACCCGACCCGTGCTCCCGCACGACGCCCTCGCCGAGGACGATACCCACCCGGAGAACCTGAACGGAGAGGTGGCCGCATGCCTCGGACCAGTGATCGAGGAACTCCCCGACGGGTACCGCCGCGCCCTGGTCCTGGCCGACCTGGAGGGCCGGCCGCAGAAGGAGGTGGCAGAGGAGCTCGGGCTGTCGCTCTCCGGGGCCAAGTCCCGCGTCCAGCGGGCCAGGAAGAAGCTCAAGGCGGCTCTCCTCTCGTGCTGCCGCTTCGAGGTGGACCGGCTCGGGAACGTCCTGGCTTGGCAACCCAAGGGCAAGACCTGCCGCCACTGCTCATGCTGAGGGCGGTCCCCCTCCCGACTTTCTTGCGTCCTCCTCGCCGGATCTCCGTCTTATCTTTCGACGGACGATCTACTAGGAAGGAGGTTGGACGCGTGGGCGACGAGCGCGTAGAGGGTTTGGTCCTCAGCAGCAGTGACGACGACTGTTGCGACGAGGGCTGTTGCGACGAGGGCTGCTGCTAGCGGACAACTGTTGGCGGAGTACTCAGATTAAGGAGAGTAGGGAGGGGCTCCACACGGGCCCCTCCCTCGTCCTCGATGCTGTCAGGCGCGGTGTTTCTGGCCGACCTCCGTACTCTTAGGGTGAGACAGGAGCACCCTGTGATAACGAACCAGAAATGGTAGGAGGACTCACCTAAACAGAGCAAGGTTCGTCGCGGGGAGCGCCTGGGACGCCTTGCCGAAGACGTCCGCGACGCGTAGCCTTGCCAACGTCGCCGGACAACCTCCAGCAACGCCGACCGAGGCAAACCGCCCCTAGTCGAACACGAGTGCGAACAGCGCCCCGCCGCCCACGGCCACGCCGAAGACACTGGCGACCAGCACGGCCACCAGCCTCCACCGGAACAGGCCACCGAGCAGCACGACCTCGGGGACGCTCACGCCCATGCTCGTTACGATCAGGGCAACGACGGCACCGACCCCCACGTCCTTCTCTAGGAGCGCCGCCGATATCGGGAAGAACGTCTCGGCGTTCACGTACATCGGCACGCCCAAAGCGGCGGCTAGGGGGATCGCGAACGGCTGCCCGGGACCTGCGACCGCGACCACCCAGGCGGTCGGCACCAACCCGTAGATCGCCGCCCCCGCCGCGGTACCGACCAGGAGGTACGGCAGCGCCGGCACGAAGAACGCCCAGGCGTCAGCCCATGCCCTGCGCCAGACCGGTCCCTTCGCCGATTCTGCCTGACACACCGAAGGGTCATCGCCAGTGAACCCTCGGAGCGGCTTCACGTCACCTTCGAGGCCGAGCCTCGCGGAGAGCGCGCCCACGAGGACCGAAGCAGAGAAGATCAAGACGGCGTAGGCGATCGACCCTTCGACGCCTATCAGGAAGACGAGAACGCCGAGCACCACGGGGTCCAACAGCGGAGAGGCGAACAGGAACGCCATCGTGGGTCCGAACGGCGCCCCGCTCCGCAGGAGGCCCGCCAGGACAGGTATCGTCGAGTAGGAGCAAAACGGCGTCACCGCGCCCAGGGCCGCCCCGAGGAGGTAGCCGGTGACGGGCTGCTGTCGCTCGAACATGGAGCGGACTTTGTCCTCGGGCATCCACGCTTGGAGCAGGCCCACGAGGAAGCTAAGGGCTAAGAACAGCGCGACCAGTTCCGCGGTGGTGACGAAGAACCACCGCCCGGTCTCGGCGAGGTTGTCCGCCATCGCTCCGCTCCTAGACCCTGGGGCTTCTGACTACTCTGGGCTGCCGGTAACGCTCCAGGTACTTAATCACCTCGTCCGGCCCTTCGGTGACGCACTCGTAGAAGACCTTCTGGCCGCGCT
This sequence comes from Rubrobacteraceae bacterium, assembly GCA_036258875.1. Classification (GTDB taxonomy): domain Bacteria; phylum Actinomycetota; class Rubrobacteria; order Rubrobacterales; family Rubrobacteraceae; genus JALYGY01. The sequence continues at coordinate 7,108 of DATACV010000117.1, read as the reverse complement.
TCCGCGCCCTAACCAAACCCGCCCCGACCAAGATCTTCATGTGGTAGCTTACCGTGGGCTGGGTTACTCCCAAGAAGCTCTCGATGTCCTTCGCGCAAATTCCGTCTTCACCCCTGAACTCCTCCGCGGCCGGACCCCAGAGGAACTCCAAGATAGTGAGCCTTACCGGGTCTGCCAGCGCCTTCAGTGCCCCTACCACGGTATTCGTCGCCTCCATGCGGGGAGGATAACATTCAGATAGAAATATAGACATATTTCTATCTGAATGCACCCAACCGGCTGCGTGTGACGGGGAATTTGGCATCGCCGTGCGGCGCGGTCCCCGAGCGCGGATGGCGTTTCTACGACAGCGGCCATGTTTAACCCGCTTGTAACTCAACCGCCGCCAAGTCCATATAAACTGAACTTGATGCGTGACGCGGCCCACCGGAGGGACTCATGAAGCACGCCCTGATCTCAGACATCCACGGCAACCTGCCCGCACTAGAGGCCGTGCTGGCCGACCTGGACGAGCGGGGCGACGTGGACGCGATCTACCACCTGGGGGACCTTGGCGGCTACGCGCCGTGGCCGAACGAGGTGGCCGCCCTCCTCCGCACGCGCGGAATATTGGGCATCGCGGGTAACTACGACTCCACGGTTGCCACCGACTACCAGCACTGCGGCTGTAAGGCCGAGACGCCTCGCCAGGAGGAGCTCTCGCACCTGAGCTACGGGTGGACCCTCTCCCACGTCACGCCCGAGACCAAGCGGTTCTTGGGAGCGCTGCCCTTCAGGATGGACCTGAGGCCCCGAGGCGGGCACAAGTCCCGCCCGCAGATGGTCCTGGTTCACGGCACCCCCACCCTCAACACCCTCTACTGGACCGAGGACCGCCCCGACTCGTTCTGCGCGAAGATGGCGAAGGCGGCGGGCGCCAGAGAAGGGGACCTGATCGCCTTCGGCCATACCCACAAGCCCTGGCACCGCGTGGTCGAGGGCGTCCACTTCCTCAACACCGGATCGGTCGGCAAGCCGAAGGACGGTGACTGGCGCGCCGGGTACGTCATCGTCGAGGTTGGCGAGGAGATCGGGGCCGTCGAGTTCGTCCGGGTCGAGTACGACCTGGAGAGGGCGGTCGACGGCATCCTTGGTAGCGGGCTTCCCGACGAGTTCGCGGAGCAACTGAAGGCGGGCGGGACCCCCAAGCCCATCGGGGTCGCGTAGAGAGCAAAGGAGGAGGGAGACGATGAGGAAGCAGAAGATTCTATTCTTGTGCACCCAGAACTCGGCCAGGAGCCAGATGGCCGAGGCGTTCCTGAGGCACCATGCAAGGGACCGCTTCGAGGCGCACAGCGCGGGGTGCGACGGCGCCGATGAGATACACCCTTACGTCGAGGAGGTCATGCGGGAGGTCGGCATCGACACCTCCGGGCAGCGCCCGAAGGGCCTCAGAACCTACATGGGCAAGGTCGGCTTCAACTACTCGATCATCGTGTGCGCGCGGGCGGAGAAGAACTGTCCCAAGACGTTCCCGGGCGTCGGCACGAGGCTGGTCTGGATCTTCGACGACCCGAGGGGCGAGGACGTCCCCGAGGAAGAGCGGCTAAACAAGTTCCGGAAGATCCGGGATGAGATCGAGCAGAAGATGCTCGACTGGCTGGAGCATCCGGAGTCGGAACTGGAGAAGCTCCGTCAGGAACGCCAGCGCGAGCGCGAGGAGCGGCTTAGAGCCGCACGGGAAGCTAGAAGCTACCGCGTCACGATCCCCACTGAGGAGCAGGTCGACGGCGCAAGTCTTGGAGCCGCTGCCCGATCCCTCCTAGCGGTTTGACAGGCGGATAGCGGCCAAACTGGGAGTGCCGGCGGTTGCCACGTCTTTATGAACGGACGCCCGGAGTCGGCGCCGATGTCCCGCATCATGTTCTTCCTCCTCGCCTGGGGAACCATCGGACCTCTCGCCTCCCACGACCCGGTCACCGTAGCGCACCAGGATGAATCGACGATGAATCGGGCCGAAGGTCGACGTCGCGCCGGCGTAGGGGTCAGTCTGTTAGCGGTTGCTTGCCACGGCGCATGGAAGGTGAACAGGTCCGGTCCTACGCCTAGGTCTTCGGAGGGTCGGAGGCGTCCCAACGGCTTCTCTAACCGCGGGTTATTATCGGTGCATGATGGGCTGGCGAGGAGAGGTCAGGGAGATCATCGCGCAGCTGGAGCAACAGCGCTCGCGGCTGGAGGAGGTCAGGAAGCGCGCCAGGAGGCAGGGAGACCGCGAGGGCGAGCGCCTGGAGGCGCAGGCCACGACCCGGCTGCGGGAGATCGAGCGGCGGATCGACGACCTGAGGGCATCCCTGGAGTAGCGGCGAGAAGCTATACGTCCCACAGGACCGGCACGCGCGTTGATAGCGACCGGGGAGGGCCAAGCTCGGCGGAGAGCCAGAGCTCGGCCAACGCCTGACGACGGGTCAGAGGCGTGGTTCACGAGGAGCGATCCGGGCGGCCTCGGCAACCAGGGTGCGTCGGTCGCTCCTCGCATCCTACCTCCGGCCCCGTACGCGCCGGATCACCCACTCCACCGTCCCCTGCACGACTACCCTCTCCGCCGGGACCACTATGTCCTCGTGGGCCCCGTTGCGCGCCTCCAGCCTGATCGACTCGCCCTGCCTTCTCAGCACCTTCACGGTGGCCTCCTCCTCCCTCCCCCCGAGCACGAGCGCCGCGACCACGGACCCGTCGGGGGGCGAGGGGTTCTCCTCCACCACCAGGAGGTCTCCCTCGTCTATGCCGGCCCCCGTCATGGAGTCGCCCTTCGCCTCCAGAAGGAAGCGCCTCCTTCCCGGCCGCGACGTCAGGAGCTCGGCGGCCAGCGAGTAGGGCTCCTCGTTCGCCGTCGCCTCCAGGCCACGCCCCGCGGCGATCCTGCCCAGCAGCGGGCGGGTGGAGACGGCGCCCCAGCCCTTCCGGGTGAGCCTCAGGGGGCGCCGGTTGCGGTTCGGGAGCCCGCCCCGCTCGACGTAGCCGCCCTCCTCGAGCCCGAGCAGGTGGTGGTGGACCGTCTGCGAGCTCTTGAGGCCCACGGCCTCGCCGATCTCGCGCACGGCGGGCGGCCCCTCGGTGGGGTCCCGGCGCGCCAGGAACTCCAGGATCCGTAGCCGGCTCGGGTGCAGGTCGTCGGTCATGAGGCGCCTCCTGGACACCACTCTAGCGCAAAGAGCGCTTGCAGTCAAACATACGTATGATGTAGAGTGGGGAGGGAACTAGAAGAAAGAGGAGCGCCCCCTACCCCGGGCCCTCCGACGGACCGTACGCCACAGTCGCCAAACCGAGGCGGTCCTTCGGAGATCTGGCGGGGAGAGAACGCTCGCCCTTACCGCCGGATTGTACCGGACGGGGTTGACTTTCTCACCCCTCTAGGCGCCGCCTCGGGCGAGGCCGGACGCTCCTCCTAAAGAGAGGAGGGAGCTTGCTCGCGACGACGGTCTCGGAGATCCACGGTCACCCCTTGCGCCCGCCCGGTTTCGAGGAGCCGCTCTTCCCCACAGCCGGGTCCAGGAAGGCGGTCGCGGAGCACCTGGTGCGGGCCCCCTGGCTCTCGCGGGCCTCGGAGGCCGCCGGAGGGAGCGGCCTGGCCGCCCGGCGATGCGAGGAGCCCGCGCACGTGCTCAGGCGGGCAGACGGCCGGGCGTACCTCGTCCGGCGCTGTCCGAACGGGCGCAGGACGAGCAAGAGGCAGGTGGCGCGGGTGCTGGAGCGCTGGCGGGAGGTGAGGTCCTGGTGGGAGCCCGAGCGGCGCGTGGACCGGCTCGTCTTCCGGGTGGTGCTGGTGGGCGGGGCGGTCGTGGACCTGGCGCTCGAGAGATCCTCCGGGCGGTGGCTGCTCGTGGGCGTGGCGGACTGAGGTGGGGGGCTCCGGCCGGGACCTTGGCCGGGGATTCGCGCACCTACACGTCAGGAGCGGCTTCTCCTACGGGTTCGGGGTCGCCACCCCGGCCGAGCTCGTGTCCTTCGCGGCGGAGGCGGGCATGGGGACGCTCGCCCTCACGGACAGGGACGGGCTCTACGGCGTCCCGAGGTTCTTCGAGGCCGCCGCGGGCGCCGGCGTCGCCCCGGTGGTCGGCGCCGAGATAAGCCTGGAGGGAGGAGGCCACCTGGTGGTGCTCGCGGACGGCATGGCGGGCTACCGCTCCCTCTGCCGGCTCATCACCCGCTACCGCTGCGCCTCCGAGGACAGGCGCAAGCCCCTCTGCCCGCTCCCCATCCTCCTGGAGCACGCCGAAGGTCTCGTCTGCCTCACGGGCGCGGTCCCGTTCGGGTGCGTGCCGCGCCTGGTGCTCTCCGGGCGGGAGGAGGCGGCCGGTAGGGTACTGCGCGCGTTGCGTGAGGCGTTCGGCGAGGCCCTCTACGTGGAGCTCACCGACGACCTGACGGCGGGGAGCAGGAGACGGGTGGGGCGGGTCGCGGGGCTCGCCCGGCGCCACGGCCTGCCCGTGCTCGCCACCAACGAGGTAGCGTACCTCACGCCTTCGGACCACAGGCTCCACGACGTCCTCGTCGCCGCCTCGAGCCTGACCGGGCTACCAGGCCCCGGCTACCGGCCCACCGACCAGCTCTACCTCAAGGCTCCGGAGCAGGTGGAGAAGCTGTTCCGCGACCGCCCCGAGGCCCTGAGGAACGCGGCGGAGGCGGCGGAGCGATGCGCCGGAGCCGTGGACCTGTCGGGGGAGATCCACGTGCCCTCGGCCCGTTTGCGCGGGGGCGAGACGGCCGAAGGGAAGCTCGTCCGGCTCGCGCTGCGGGGAGCCAGGGAGAGGTACGGTCACGCCGAGGGGCGGGTGCGCGCCCGGCTACTCAGGGAGCTCCGGTGCATAGAGGAGCTCGGCTTCGCCCCCTACTTCCTCGTAGCCAGGGAGGCGGTGGAGATAGCGCGGAAGAAGGGGGTGCCCGTGACGGGCCGGGGCAGCGCGGCCAACTCGCTCGTCTCCTACTGCCTGGGGCTCACCCGCCCCGAGCCCTTCTCCAACCGCCTCCTCTTCGAGCGCTTCATGCACGAGTTCCGCTCCGACGCCCCGGACATAGATCTGGACCTCTGCTCGAAGCGGCGCGACGAGGTTCGCGACGAGCTCGCGCGGCGCTACGAGGACTATGGCGTCGCGGTCGCGGCGACGGTCCAGACGATGTCGCTGCGCGGCGCGGTGAGGGTCGCGGCCCGGGCCCTCGGCCACGCCCCGCGCGAGATAGACGAACTCAGCAGGCACGTGCCCACCCGCTTTCGGGACCGCGGCCACACCTACAACCCGCTCGCTAGCGGAGCCTGGGAGGAGGCGCTCTCCGAGCCCGCCATGCGCGGCCACCCTTTGCAGGACAGGGAGAGATACGGGCTTCTGCTGGAGGTCTCGGGCAGGCTCGCCGGCCGCCACCTCCAGGCAGGCACCCACAACGGCGGGCTCGTCTTCGGCAACGAGCACCACCACCTCTCCGAGCTCGCTCCCATAGAGCCGTCGGGGATGCCGGGGCTGCTGCGCGTGCAGTACGACAAGGACGACCTGGAGTACGTAGGCATGCCGAAGCTCGACCTCTTGGGCCTGAGGATGCACACGGCGCTGCACGAGGCCGGCGTGCTCGCCTCGAGGAGGCTGGGCAGGAGGGTCGACCCCTACGACCCGCCGCGCGACGACAGGGAGACCTACGACCTGATCCGGACCGGGAGGAACGCCGGGATGTTCCAGCTGGAAAGTCCCGGCCAGATGCACCTGAGTCAGCGCCTGCGTCCCCGCCGCTTCTCCGACCTGGTGGCCCAGATAAGCCTCTTCAGGCCCGGCCCGGTGAGGGGCGACCTGGTGACGCCCTACGTCTTGAGGAAGAACGGCCGCGAGAAGTATTCCGTGCCGCTCCCGGAGCTGGGGCCCGTGTTGCGCTCCACCTACGGCGTCCTCGTCTTCCAGGAGCAGGTCCTGGAGATAGCGTGCGTCGTGGCCGGCTTCTCGCTCGCCGAAGGAGACCAGATAAGGCGCGCCATGACCCGCGAGCGCGGCCCCGGCGCCATGAGGGAGCTGCGCGAGGAGTTCGTCTCGCGGGCGGTAGCGCGCGGGGTGCCCCGGGCTACGGCGCGCGAGGTCTTCAGCTGGACCGAAGGGTTCGCAGCCTACGGCTTCTCCGCGGCCCACGCGGCCTCCTTCGCCGAGCTCGCCTACGCGAGCGCCCACATGAGGGCCCGCTTCCCGGCGGAGTATTTCGCCGCCGTCCTCAACTCGCAGCCTATGGGCTTCTACAGCCCGCGCGCGATCCTCAACGAGGCGCGCAGGATCGGGCTCTCTGTGCTGCCAGCGGACGTCCACCTCTCCGGCGAGGGCTTCACCGCGGAGGAGGACGGGACGGCCCTGCGCGTGGGGCTCAAGTACGCCAGGGGGCTCTCGGAGAAGGCCCTCTCCTCCATCCTCGCGGAGAGGGGCAAGGCCCCCTTCGCCTCCGTTGCGGACCTGTACCGGAGGACGGCGGTCGGGCGTGGCGCTCTGGAGAACCTCGTCAAGGGCGGCTTCCTGGACGCCCTCTCCCCGACGGGGGACGCCGGCGGGCGCGCCGCGCTCCTCGCCGAGGCGAGCGTCCTTCCGAAGAAGCCCAGGGACCCCTCGCGGCGACACCAGGACGAGCTGCCCCTGCCGCACCCCGCGCGCCGAAGCCGGAGGGAGGGCGGCGAGGAGCTCAGGGGGCCGGGCTTCCTGCGCCTCTCGGCCGAGAGGCGGGAGACGATGGAGTGGGAGTCGCTCTCCCTCAACGTCTTCAGGCACCCTCTATCACCCTACCGGGAGGCGCTCCGCAGGCTCGGGGTCACGCCGAGCCCTGAGATCCTCGAGTTGCCCCACGGGACGCGAGCCAGGGCGGCCGGGCTCCTGGAGGTCTTGCAGCGGCCCCCCACCAGGAGCGGCCGCCCCGTGTACTTCCTGCTCATCGAAGACGAGGCAGGGCTGTTCCAGGCCACCATCTTCGAGGGCGTCTACAAGCGTTGTGGTCACGTGCTCCACCATAGAGGCGCGTTCCTCCTGGATGGCCACGTCGAGCGGGACGAGAGGCGCGGCTTCTCGTTCCTGGTGGAGGGGGTGCGGGATCTCTCGGGGGCGCTAGAGGCCGCGGG
>DATACV010000116.1:0-2616 GCA_036258875.1 Rubrobacteraceae bacterium | reverse complement strand
GCGGCCCACCTTGAGCTTCTTCGTCTCTTCGACGAGGGCGGCCTCGAGCTCCTCGCGTTGCTCCTCGAGCACGATCACGCGGCTGATGGCCGTGCAACGCTGCCCCGACGCCTGGTACGCGGCGGCGACGATCTGCGCCGCGGCGTTCTTCGGGTCGTTGCAGCTCGCGACCACGCAGCCGTTCTTGCCCCCCATCTCGAGCTGCACCTTCTTGTTGCCCGGCGCCACCTTCTCGTAGATGCCCAGCCCCACATCGGTCGAACCGGTGAAGGTGATGCCCCTGACGCGGGGGTGCGTGACGAGTGCGTCCCCGACCTCTCCGCCGCGCCCGATGACGAGGTTGACGACGCCTGCGGGGACCCCTGCTTCCTCAAGCATCTCGACGATGATCACCGACGTCAGGGGCGTAAGCGACGCCGGCTTGAGCACGACGGCGCAGCCGTGGACCAGCGCGGGGATCACCTTGCGGATGGGGGAGAGCACCGGGAAGTTCCACGGCGTGACGGCCGCTACCACGCCGATCGGCTCGCGCACCGTGTAGGCCAGAAGGTCGCGCCTCCCGCTGGGCAGGGTCTCTCCCCCGACGCGCAGGGCCTCGCCGGCGGTGAACCGCATCTCGCCTATGGCGCGGTCCACCTCGGTTCGCGCCTCGATGATCGGCTTGCCCATCTCCAGCGTTACCGCCTCCGCGAGCTCGTCGCGGCGGCGCCTCCAGATCTCTATCAGGGCGTGGACGTAACCCATGCGCTCGGGAGCGGGGACGTCCCGCCACTCCTGGAAGGCCCTGTGGGCGGCCTCGACGGCCCGGTTGGCGTCTTCCGCGGTGGACAGCGGGTAGCGACCGACGATCTCGCCGGTCCTGCCGGGGTCGCGCGTCTCGTACGTTTCGCCGCTGCTCGCGGCCACCCACTCGCCGTCGATGAAGTTCTCGTAGGTCTTCACCGCTCGTTGCGTCTCTTGCATCGCGTCTCTCCTCATTAGGTCTGCTTGCCGACTCCGCCGGCGCCGACGCTCCAGCTCATGCTCTGGCCCTCGGTCTCGCCGGTCGATGACTTCGTGCCGTCATGCCCGTCACCTGGCTCGGGCGCCCTATCCCGGAGTTCGCCGAAGAGTTGCCTCAGGGCCGGGTACATACTCTTGAAGACCAGGTACCTCCTGTCGTAGACCTCTCGGAGGGCAGGATCGGTGGTCGGCTCCACCGGCTCGGATTCCGGCGAGCCCATCGCGTCCGAAGCGGCCCAAACGTCGTCGTGAGCGCCCAGGCCGACCGCCGCCAAGGCCGCGGCGCCTCGAGAAGCCGATTGGACTTCCCCGGCCCTGCGGTAACGTTTGCCCGTGATATCCGCCTTTATCTGGGTCCAGAAGCGGCTGCGCGCTCCTCCCCCGACGATCAACACGTCCCCCACCTCCGAACCACCCTGGGTCTCCTCGATCTCGAGCATCTGCCGCATGCCGTATCCGTTCGACTCGAGAACCGCTCGGATGAGGTCGTGGCGCCCGGTGCCCAACGACATCCCTACCCACGCTCCGCGAGCACCGGGGTCCCACACGGGCGTTCGCTCGCCCAGGAGGTACGGAAGGAACACCACGCCTCCTGCGCCGGCCACCGATTTCGCCGCTTCGGCGTTGATCCAAGCGTAGTCGTCGGGCTCCCCCGGGCCAGGACCCGTACCCGAAAAGATCGCGTCCCTCAGCCAACGGACCGCGGCGCCGGCGGCCGACATGGCCCCGTGGGACAGCCATCGCCCCGGTACGACGTGAGCCCGGTTCAGGAACAGGGGGCTTCCGGAGGGCCGGGCGTGGCAGACCGTGAGCACCCCGGATGTTCCCGCCGACTCGAACACCTCACCGTCGTTCACGCAGCCCACCCCGAACGCGGAACAGGCCGTGTCGGCAGCCCCGGCGACCACCACCACCGAGCGTCCGAGGCCGAGCTCCGACGCTGGCCCGGCAGAGAGCCGCCCGATGGGTTGCCAGGGCGCCACCAACTCGGGCAACAGCCTGGCGGGAAACTCCAGGGCCTCGCACGCCTCCTCCGACCACTCCCCTGGCTTGCGCAGGTTCACCAGGCCCGTGAAAGAGGCGTTGGTCCAATCCATCACCCACCGTCCGGTCAGGCGGCAGACGAGGTAAGAGTTCAGGTGGCCGGTACGCAGCCCTCCCGGCCCCGAGGACCCGACTTCGTCCGACAGGTGAAGCATCGCGGCGGCCGAGCACACGCCCAGCGCCAGCCTGTTTCCGGTGAGCCGCCTGTAGTGGTCGTCGCCCACGAGATCGCGGATCCGATCGAGGCGGGGCTGGGCCCGGCCATCCGCGTAGGTCAACCCGTTGCACAGGGCGCGTCCGGTCGAATCGACGGCCACTACGGTAGGGCTTGCGACCGAGAGACCTATCCCGAGCACCCTCCGCCCCGCATCACGCGAAGCCACGAGGTCGCGGCTGGTCTCCACGACCGCCCCCCACACCCGCTCCAGGTCCAGCTCGCTCCAACCGGGCCGGGGGGTGAGGATGTCAAGGGGGGCGCTGCGTTCCCCGTGGCAGACCCCGTCCGCGGTGAACAGGGAAGCCTTGACGCCGCTCGTACCGACGTCGAGGGAGAGGAAGAGCCCTTCGGGT
>DATACV010000115.1:0-9097 GCA_036258875.1 Rubrobacteraceae bacterium | reverse complement strand
GTCGGCACCCATCGAACTGCCCACGGCGTCTATACACTCTACGAGGTCCCGGACGGTCTCTATAAAGTCTACGCGGACACCCCGGAGGAGGCGTGGGTGGAGGAGGCCACGGCTACGTTCCCGGAACTGTTCGCGGGTCTGGGGTTGGACGAGGATTAGCGCCAGTTGTTGATGTATACGTTGCCTGTGGGGTAATTGCTATCCACGTAGCGGTCCGGGTCGACATGGTCGTTCGGGTAGTCGTCCTGCGCAAAAGCCGGAGCGGAGGCGACGAGCATCAGCGCCATCGTGGCCACCAGAGCCAATACTTTCCTCATACTTTCTCCTCTCTTCGGACCCATCGGGGCAAAGCCTTTTTCGACCTGGGTCTATTTACCCACACTGTGAGGCCGAAGCGCACCCCCCAAATGGGCTAACTTTTGCCGACTTCCGAACACGCCTACCTTCTAGTAGGGTGGGCGAACACGCTTAGTTGCTGTCGTGCAGCTCAGGCTCCTGGCGCTCTTCTCGCTCCCTACGGTCCTCTCCCCGCTTGGCCCAATTGGCGAAAGGGTTTACGGTCTGCGCCAAGAACTCGGCCAGCGCGCCTATCAGTTCCCCCACCACGCTTCGTCCTCCTCTAAGGTCCTGGCGTGTGGCTTCTACGCCATGCTACGCGTCGAGCCCTGTTCCGTTTCTAGCACGACGGAAGGCTCCGAGAGCCTTCCGATGAACCCCTGAGTTGCCGCGCCCTCCATTGCCAAGAGAGTTCTAGATCTGGCTCATCGGGGGGACACGTCCTTGTCTCTCGTGCTCTATGCTGCTGAGCAGGCTTGCGGTTCGCCGCTTCGGAGGCGCCTAGAGGTTCAGCCGGTTGCCGCTGGCGTCGATCTTGAAGAGCCTTAGCGCGTTCTCGCCGAAGACCTTGCGCCGCACCTCGTTCGAGAAGGGGACCTGGTGCACCTTAGAGGGGTGGTCGAAGTCGTGGTGCGGCCAGTCCGAGGCGAAGATGGTGTTGTCCTCGCCGTCGTAGAGTTTCATCATCGTCACCAGGTCGCCCAGGTTATCCGGCTCCTCGACGGGCTGGGTAGCAAAGTACATCTTCTTGAGGTAGGTGCTCGGCTTGTCCTCCAGGAACGGGACCTCGCGGCGGCGCTCTACGTACTCCTTGTCCATCTTGTGCATGAGAAACGGGACCCACGAGATGCCTGCCTCGGTCACGGCGACGCGCAGCTCGGGATAACGGACCGGCACCCCGGTCGTGATCATGTGCACCAGGTTGGCCATCATCGAGAAGGTGTGGCTGCAGATGTGGCGCCCGAACTCCGTCTCGAACCCCTGCGTGTTGAACGGGAAGACGGGGTGGACGACCGTGACGCTGTGCAGGAGGACCGGGAGGTCAGCCTCCTGGGCTGCCTCGTAGATCGGGTCGTACTGCCTGTGGCCCCAGAGCCGCTCGAGACCCGCGCACGGCAGGAACACCCCGACCATCCCCGGCTCGCGGGCGTACTTCCGGACCTCGCGCGCCGCGTCCTCGGGGTCCTGGGGGCAAGCGAGGATGCACCCGAGGAGGCCTTTGTCGGGGAGACACCACTTGTCTAACAGCCAGGCGTTGTAGGCGCGGGCGAGGGCCGCGGCGTACTCGACCTGCGAGATCACCGGCAACTTCAGGAAATGGTCGGGGAAAAGGATGCCGATGTCCACGTGGATCTCGTCGAGCTCCCGGCGCATCTGGTCGGTGTCGTGCACCATGCGGGTGCCCTCCTGCCCGGAGGGGAACTTCGCCTCGTAGGCCGTCGTCCCCGGCGAGAAGCCCGGGATGTCGAGGTAGAACTCCTGCACGTCCTTTATGTTCTCGAGCGCCACCCGCCACGGCATCTCGCAGTAGGGGATGAGCTCCCCAGGCGACTCGTGGACGTGGACGTCCGCGTCCACGACGAGGATGTCCTCTAGCCTCTCCTTGCGCTCCCCTGGCCGCGGGGCGGTGTCGGTCATGTGCGCTTCCTTTCCCTCAGTGCATCGCCCAGCCGCCGTCGATCATGATGGTCTGGCCTGTGATGAAGGAGGCTTCGTCGCTGGCTAGGAAGGCGGCGAGGTTCCCGACGTCCTCAGGGGCGCCGCGGCGCTTGAGGGACTGCTGCTCTAGGATGCGGCGGTTGAGCGCCTCCTGGTCGGGGTGGACCCTCTCCGCGTCGGTAGGGAATGCGCCGGGCGAGATGGCGTTCACCGTTATGCCGTCGGGCCCGACCTCGCGCGCGAGCGTGCGGGTGAAGCCGATGACGGCGCCCTTCGAGGAGACGTAATCAAGGAAGCCGGACCAGCCGATAAAGAAGGTTATGGAGGCGACGTTGATGATGCGTCCCCTGCCGCGCTCCCTCATGCTCGGGTACACGACCCTCGCGCACAGGAAGTAGCCCTTCAGGTTCACGGCGATTACCCGATCCCACTCTTCTTCTTCGATCTCCGTCCACGGGCGCAGCGGGTAGATGGCGGCGTTGTTGACGAGGATGTCTATGCCGCCGAGCTCTGAGGAGACCCTCTCCGCCATCGCCTCGACGGAGGCCCTGTTGGAGACGTCGGCCTCGAGCGCGATGCAGCGCCCGCCGTCCGATGACGCGAGCTCTGCGACCCGCTCCGCCTTCTCGAGCGACCGGTCTACCGCGGCGACCGCCGCGCCGGAGGCCGTGAGCCTCGAGCAGATGCCCTCGGCGAGGCCGCCACCGCCGCCCGTGACGACAGCCACCCGGCCTTCCAGAGAACCAGCCACTCACGCACCTCCCCATTCCGCCCACCGGGAACGGTGCGGCCGCCTCCGCGAGGGTCCTTCCGCACCCGCGGACGATGATACACGCAACGATCCTCCTTCGCCGCTCGCCGCACGGTGGGGCCCTTCGTATAAACTCAGGTCATCCGGGAGACCTGTTCCGAGGAGGATCTATGGACCGTCGAAAGCTGGGCAGAGAGGGGCTCGTCGTCTCGGCCCTGGGGCTGGGGTGCATGGGGATGAGCGAGTTCTACGGCACGGGGGACGAGGAGGAGTCCATCGCCACGATCCACCGCGCCATAGAGCTCGGCGTTACCTTCCTCGACACGGCTGACATGTACGGCCCGTTCACCAACGAGAGGCTGGTGGGCAAGGCGATAGCGGATCGGTGCGACGAGGTGGTGCTCGCCACCAAGTTCGGAAACGAGCGGCGCGAGGACGGGAGCCGGGTCGGCGTCAACGGCAGGCCCGAGTACGTGAGGCGGGCGTGCGACGCCTCACTCGAGCGGCTCGGCGTGGAGACCATAGACCTCTACTACCAGCACCGGGTGGACCCCGAGGTGCCCATCGAGGAGACGGTCGGGGCGATGTCCGAGCTCGTCGAAGCGGGGAAGGTCAGGTACCTGGGTCTCTCCGAGGCGGCGCCCGAGACGATCAGGCGCGCGCACGCGGTGCACCCGGTGAGCGCCTTGCAGAGCGAGTACTCGCTCTTCACCAGGGACGTGGAGGACGAGGTCCTGCCCACCCTGCGCGAGCTCGGCATCGGCCTGGTGGCCTACAGCCCTCTGGGACGCGGCTTCCTGACCGGCGCGTGGAAGAGCATGGAGGACCTGCCCGAGGACGACACCCGCGCGGGCCGCTTCCCGCGCTTCTCCGAGGAGAACTTCAGGCAGAACCTGGATCTTGCCGAGCGGGTGCGCGAGATCGCCGCCGAGAAGGACGCGACGCCGGGCCAGCTCGCCCTCGCGTGGCTGCTCTTCCAGGGAGATGACATCGTCCCCATCCCCGGCACCAAGCGCCGCAGGTACCTGGAGGAGAACGCCGGCGCGGCGGACGTGACGCTAACGAGCGAGGACCTGAGGCGCATCGAGGAGGCGATCCCGCGCGGTTCCGCCGCCGGTGAGCGTTACGCCGAGCAGCAGATGCGCGCCGTCAACCGTTAGGGGAGGAGATCTCCCCGGTAGCCGGGCTATCGCTGGCCGGACGTGAGAAGTACGGCGACCGGTAGGAATTAAAGCGGTCGAGCCTTCCTGCGGCCTCCGGAAGCGTGCTCCTCGTTGGCGGACGCCAGTTCAGCGCTGGCTTCGCTCTGTTGCGGAGCCTCGAGAACGCAGATCGACTGGTTGAACTGGTGTAGTTCTCCGTTGTCCAGCTGGATATTCTTCTCGTCTCCGTCGTACCAGCGGACCGGAGTCCACCCGGCCAGCCGGGCGATGTCCGTCATGAAGTCTTTCGATGTGGCGACATGCCGGACCCGGCTGTAGCGGGTTTGCAGGTCTACTCTGGCCGACTTCAAGAAGATAGCTCGGGCTCGTTCCGTGTTTATGGGGAGGCACGAGAAGACGAAACGTCCTCCGGGACGAACGATTCTGAGTGCTTCCTTGAGATACAGGTAAGAGTCCTCGTGCTCCATGTGATTGATGACCGAGAAGGCACAGATCATGTCGACGCTGTTAGCGTCGAGCTCGAAGCTGGGGGTCGTCTGGTGTATCCACGAAACGCGGCATGGCGGATCCGGGATGGTCTCCGCGGCGCGTTTCTGCGCCTCGTCGAGCATGGCCTGGGCGATGTCGATGCCGACGTAGTGACCGCCGGCCAGGTAGGGGATCGCGTGCACGGCCAGCCGACCCGAACCGCAACCGAGGTCCACGAGCGTGTCCGTGGGTTTCAAGCCTTCCTTCTTTAGAGCCGCAATCTCCAGGCGTCCGACCAGATCGAACGGCCTGGCGGTGCCGATCGCGACGTCGGGGGAGGTCTGCTGGATGCGTGACTCGTAGAGCGCCTGGTACGAGAGCTCTTCGGTCTCTGCGGTCTCGTTTTCAGGCCGCTTGCCTCTACCGGAGAGCCGCTTACGCATCTGTTCGAGCTGCCGATCTCTCTGTTTTACCTGGCGTTGGGCCTGCTTGAACATCCGTTCGAAGTCCGGCACCGCGCCGCGCACGAGCCCGACGTCGACCTTCAAGAACGCCTTCAGGCCCCGCGCTATCTCGACGACATTGTGGCTCTTGTACGCTGGCAGTTGGTCTCCTTACGCTTTTTCCACGGTGCGGTATTCTAGCCGAGAGCCGGTCCGCTCACACGGTGAAGACGCCGGCGAGCGGGGCCATAGCCAGCCCCGGCGCTACGATCGAGTTGACCGGCAGCGAGCAGACCTCGGAGGTGTCCGTGCTCCAGGCGATCTCGATCCTCGGCGCGCTGGCTGTGCTAGCGGCCTTCGCCGCCAACCAGCTAGGCTGGATGAGACCCTCCCAGCTCTCGTACGCGCTCGCCAACTTCGCCGGCTCCGCCATCCTGACGGCGGTGGCGATCGTTGACCAGCAGATCGGGTTCGTGCTCTTGCAGGGCGCCTGGGCGCTGGTGAGCCTGGTGGGGATCGTGACGATCCTGCGCGGCGCTCGAGCCAGGGGGCCAGGGTGATACAGCTCATCTCGGTGATCGGGGCGCTGCTGATACTGCTGGCCTTCGCCGCCAACCAGTTCGGCCGGCTCGACACCTCGAACCTCTCGTACCAGGTTGCCAACTTCGTCGGCTCCGCGATACTCACCGTCGTCGCCGTGATCGAGGTCCAGCTCGGCTTCATCCTCCTCGAAGGGACGTGGGCGCTGGTCAGCCTGTGGGGGACCATAAGGGTCCTGCGGGGCGAGGGGCCTGGCGAGGCGCCGCACTAGGCGCGTCTCGTACCCGGTGATCGATCAGCCTGCAGGGCGCCGGGATGAGCCCCTCCGTATACTGTGGGGCCCAGAGGCGGAGAGAGAGGAGAACATGGCCGACGTAAGCTACGTCTCGCGGGTCAGGGTGGAGCCGGTGAAGGGCAGGATCAGGCGCGCCTATATCCCTGTCAGGGAAGACCCGGTCTTCTTCGGCGTCCACGACGAGGTCGCCGAGCACTACGGGGTCGAGCCCGGAGCGGAGGAGCCGCACCCGTCGACGCTCGACTACATGGTCGCGGCGGCCGGCGGCTGACTGCTCGGGACCTTCAGAGGCGCGCTGGTAGCGCGTCAGGTTTCGTACGAGGACCTTTACGCCGACACGGTGGGGGAGGTGGAGACCGAGAACAGGGTACTCGTCGTCAGGCGGATAAGGCAAACCTTCCATCTCACCGCCGACGAGCAGGACCGCGAAAAGATAGAGCGGGTACTGAAGGTTTACGAAGACGGGTGTCCCGTCGCCCGCTCGATAAAGAACAGCATCGAGATCTCCAGCGAGCTGGTCCTGACCACGAGATGATCCGCTAGCAAGCTACGCGGTCTGCCGGTCCTGCTCGGCGATCACCCGGCGGAGAACCTTGCCCGTCGGGGTCTTCGGGATGGCCTCGACGAATCGGACGGCGTGGATCCGCTTGTGGGGCGCGACGCGCTCCGCTACGAAGGCTCTGAGCTCGTCCGCGCTCAGCTCCCCGCTCGCCACCACGAACGCCTTGGGTACCTCGCCGGCCTCTTCGTCGGGGCTGCCCACGACGGCGGCATCGGCCACGCGCGGGTGAGAGAGCAGGACCGCCTCCAGCTCCGCGGGGGCGATCTGTATGCCTCTGTGCTTGATCATCTCCTTCAGACGATCCACCAGGTGCAGGTAGCCTTCCTCGTCCACGTACCCGAGGTCGCCCGTGCGGAGCCAGCCGTCCGCTCCGAGCGCCCGGGCTGTGGCGTCCGGGCGGTTCAGGTAGCCTTTCATCACCTGCGGGCCGCGCACCAGCACCTCCCCGCGCTCGTTCGCACCGAGAGGTTCGCCGCTCTCGACGTCGGCGACCATGCACTCGGTGTTGGGGATCGGCGGTCCTATGGCGCCGGCCCTCGCCATCGAGGCGTCGGCGGGGGTCACGTGGAGCGCGGGGCTGGTCTCGGTGGTGCCGTAGCCGTTCCTGACGTGGCAGCCGAGCCTCTCGGCGCACGCCGCCGCCACGTGGTCGCTCAAGGGTGCCGCGCTGGAGAAGACCAGCCGCAGCGACGAGAGGTCGTAGCGGTCCACGAGCGGGTGCCTCGCCAGCGCCAGCACGATCGGCGGGACCGCCCAGACGAGGGTCACGCGGTAAGCCTGGATGGCCTCGAGTAACGTCTCGAGGTCGAAACGCGGTACCGTCACTATCGTCGCGCCGACGCGCAGGCCGGCGTTTATCACGGGCCCGATGCCGGAGATGTGGAAGAAGGGCGAAGCCAGGGCCGTGTCGCTCTCCATGCAGACGTTGATCCCCGGCGAGCTGACCTGCGCGAGGTTGGAGACGACGTTGCGGTGGGTGAGCATCACGCCCTTGGGTAGACCGGTGGTGCCGCTGGAGTAGGGCAGGAAGAGCAGGTCCTCGCGCGGGTCTATCCTCACCTCTGGCGGCTCCTCCCGTGCCGCGAAGAGCTCCCCGAACGGCGTAGCTCCACGCGCATCGCCGAAGACGAAGATCTCGCGCACACCGGTCCGGTCTGCCGCCTCGCGCGCCGCCTCCAACAACGGCGGTACCGTCAGCAGCCACCTCGCCTCAGAGTCTTCGAGCTGGCGCGCGAGCTCCCCCGCGGTGTTGAGCGGGTTCGCTGGCGTAATTACGCCGCCCAGGGACGCCACCGCGTGCACGGCGACGGCGTACTCCGGCAGGTTGGGGCTGTAGATGGCGAACACGTCGCCCTTCCGGAAACCGCGCCCGGCGAGACCGGCGGCGGCACACCTTACGGCGCCGGCGAAGGACGAGTAGGAGACCTCACGCCCCGTGGGACCGTCCACCAAAGCAGGCTTGTCGCCCCGCTTCCCGGCCCGCTCGAGCACGAACGGTGTCAACGGAACCTCGGGTATCTCGATATCAGGGTACGGGCTGCGGAAGATCCCGGCACGCCTCATCGCCCGTTCCTCCTCGACCGCCTCGGCGCGCCCCACGGTTACTGTCCGTCTCATCCCTCTCTCCTTTTCGTGATTTGACACGTGTCAAATTTGACGCGTGTATAATAACCGCGTACTTTGACACGTGTCAAGAGTCGGGAGGAAGATCTATGACGATCTCCGGTACGGACACCCGCTCGCGCATACTCGAGGCTGCGTGGACGCTGGTCGGGGAGCGCGGGTCTACGAGCGGCGTGACGGTCGCCGGGATCGCCGCTGCCGCCGGGGTCTCGCGCCAGCTCATCTACTTCCACTTCGAGAACCGGGCAGGTCTACTCGCGGCTATGGCCCGCCATCACGACGTCCGGAGCGGCTTCAGGGAGCGGGTCGCAGCCACGCGGGCGCTGCCGCCGGTGGAGGGGTTGGAGGAGCTCTTGCGGGCGTGGCTGGGTTATGTGCCCGAGATACTGCCGGTCGCGCGGGCGTTGGAGGCGGCGGCAATCTCCGGCGAGGAGGGCGGGGTGGCGTGGCGAGACCGGATGGAGGCTCTACGGGGCGTGTTCCGGGTCGCCGTCGAGCGTGTCGCCGAGGACGGGCGGCTCGCCGAGGGCTGGACGGTCGAGACGGCGACTGACTGGGTCTGGGCCAGGAGCCACCTCGAGACCTGGCAGCACCTCGTCGTCGAGCGCGGCTGGTCGCCGGAGGACTATGAGGAGCGCTGCGTACGCTCTATTTTGGCCGAGATCCTGGCTCCGTGATCGGCAACCCCCGCGGAAAGTTCTCGAAAAATCACTCAAATGGGTGATGCGCCGCGCCCTTAAGGCTGGCATCATCGTATCCGGAGCCTCGGCTCCGCGGCGAAGGGTGAGCGTTGTTGACAGCGCCTTCGCGGGCGGGTAGAGTGCTCTGGCTGTTGTAGGGTCGCGAAAGGACCGAAGGGACAGATGCTGGATCGCGTCAGGCACACAGGAATCCCGGTTTTCGGGGGAGAGGTGCGTCCCGAGGTCCGCGAGGTCGCGATGAGACACTGAGCCTTTAGCTCACAGCAGTTTCTCACAGAGGCCTCCGGACACCAGGACCGGGGGCCCAATCTTTTGCTCCACGAGCAGCGGTCCCCATCCTTCCCGATACGGGCACCACCCGAGGTTAGCCTTCGCGGCGAGAGAAGAGAGGGAGACCGAAGATGAACGGAAGTTGGCACTACGTGATGGAGGACCGGGGCCTGCGCCGGCAGGATCTCGCCGGACGGATGGCCGAGCGCGAGAGGTACGCGCGGTCCAGACGCACGTCATCCCTGCGCGCCCGGATAGCGCGCAGGCTCTTCGAGCTGGCGGTGGC
>DATACV010000114.1:0-4591 GCA_036258875.1 Rubrobacteraceae bacterium | reverse complement strand
AACGAGCATCGAGGAGACCCCGGGAGGACGCCGGTTGGTCTACTCGCGCGGCGGGGAGGAGAGGGCCCTGGAGGTCGCGGCGGTGATCTTCGCCGTAGGGTGGCCAGGGAACGCCGACGAGCTCGACCTTGCCGCCGTCGGTGTCGAGATGGGGCGGGGCGGCTACGTGCGTGTGGATGACACCCTGAGGACCGCCGCGCCGCACGTCTTCGCCGCGGGGGATCTCACCGGCCGCATGATGCTCGTGCAGAGCGCCACCCACGAGGCCGAGGTAGCTGCCGAGAACGCCGTGCTCGACGGAACTCGCAGCCTGCGCCACGCGGTCGTGCCGCACGGCGGCTTCACCGACCCAGAGTACGGGAGCGTCGGTCTCACCGAGGAAGAGGCCCGCCGCGAGCACGACTGCGCCGTCGCCGTGGTCCCCTACGCCGACCTCGACCGGGGCATCATAGACGGCCGTCAGGAGGGCTCGTGCAAGCTCATCGTCTCCCGCTCGACGCGGCGCGTCCTCGGGGCGCACATCGTCGGCGAGCAGGCCGTGGAGGTAGTCCAGATCGCCGCGACAGCCATGCGGGCCGGGATGCGCGTCGAGCAACTCGCCGACCTCGAGCTCGCCTATCCCACGTTTACCGCGGCCGTCGGGCTGGCCGCGCGCAGGATCTCGCGCACTCTGGGCCTCATCCCGCTGGCCACCACAGGAAGCGACGGCGAGCAGCTCAGGGCCGCCGAATGGGAACTCAGAAGCGGCTGAAGCCGCTAGGGTTAAGGAATGATCAGGGTGTGTTGGAGCGCCGGGACGCCCGCGGGGTTACTCGTTGCCGGCCAGCGCCCTGTCGAGCCGGCTCACCTTGCGGGCCGCCTTGTTGGGGTGGATGACGCCCTTCTGGGCGGCCTTGTCGTAGTTCCTCTGCGACTCGTCCCTTAGCTGGCGGGCCCTCTCCTCGTCGCCGGCCTCCACTGCCCTGTAGAAGCTCTTGGAGAGGTTCTTGAGGCGGGTGTTGACGGCGCGGTTCTGCTCGAAGCGCTTGAGGCTCTGCTTGTCGCGTTTGGACGGTGCGGGCACGTTGCTTGCTCCTCTTGCTTTGATACTTCCCTGACCGGGAGAATGTAACACACCCTGAGCAAAGGGACAATCATGGTAAAATCTCGTGGTGAAAAGCATCGAACGCACCCGCAATTTCTGCATAATCGCGCACATAGACCACGGTAAGAGCACCCTCGCCGACCGTCTTTTGGACCTCACCGACGCCGTCCCCGAGAGGGAGCGGGTGGCCCAGATCCTGGACACCATGGAGCTCGAGCGGGAGCGCGGTATCACAATAAAGGCCCAGGCCGTACGCCTGCTCTACGGCAGGGGCGACGGCGAGTGGACCCTCAACCTCATAGACACCCCGGGCCACGTGGACTTCGCCTACGAGGTCTCGCGGGCCATAGCAGCCTGCGAGGGGGCGCTCCTGATAGTGGACGCGAGCCAGGGCATCCAGGCGCAGACGCTCGCCAACCTGTACCTTGCGATGGAGCACGACCTGGAGATCATCCCCGTCCTCAACAAGATCGACCTCCCCGTAGCCGACGTGCCCACCGTCACCGAGGAGATAGTCGAGCTCCTCGGCGTGGACGTGGCGGAGATACTGAAGATCTCCGCCAAGACCGGAGAGGGCGTGGGGGAGGTGCTCGACGCGATCGTGGACCGCGTCCCGCCCCCGATTACGACGCGGGAGGAGACGCGGGCCCTGATCTTCGACTCCCACTACGATCCCTACCGCGGCGTCGTCTCGCTGGCCCGCCTCGTAGACGGCGCTCTGAAAAAGGGCGACACGGTCCGCGCGATGGGGAGCGAGGAGCAGTTCGAGCTCCTCGAGGTAGGCTGCTACTCGCCCAAGCCGACCGCCCTGCCGGCCCTGGCCGCCGGCGAGGTAGGCTACATCATCGCCGGCCTCAAGGACATAGAGGCCGTGCGGGTGGGCGATACGGTTACCCGAGTGGACGACCCGGCCTCCGAGCCCCTGCCAGGCTACGCTCAGGCGCTCCCCACCGTCTTCTCGGGCCTCTACCCGACCGAGGGCGACGACTTCGAGCGCCTGCGAGACGCATTGTCGAAGCTGCAGCTCAACGACGCCTCGCTCTTCTTCGAGCCCGAGAACTCGCGTATGGGCTTCGGGTTCAGGTGCGGTTTTCTTGGCCTTCTTCACATGGAGATCGTGCAGGAGAGGCTCGAGCGCGAGTTCGACCTCGACCTCATAGCCTCCTCGCCCAGCGTGAGGTACGAGGTAGTGGTGGATGGCGAGACGCTGGAGATCACCAACCCGAGCGACCTGCCCGAGGCTTTCGAGGAGATCCGGGAGCCCGTTGTGCGGGCGACGATAATCGCCCCGAAGGAGTACGTGGGCGCCGTGATGAGCCTCTGCCACGAGAAGCGCGGGGTCTCCGTCGGGATGGAGTACATCTCCACCCGCCGGGTGCAGCTCACCTACGACCTGCCGCTCGCGGAGATCATAACGGACTTCTTCGACGCCCTGAAGAGCCGCACCAGAGGCTACGCCTCCTACGACTACGAGCCAAAGGGCTACGAGCCCGCGGACTTGGTAAAGGTCGAGGTGCTCGTCTCGGGGGAGCCGGTGGACGCGCTCTCGATCATCGTCCACCGGGACAAGGCTTACCAGCGCGGGCGGGCGCTCACCGAGAGGCTCAAAGACCTGATCCCACGCCAGCAGTTCGAGGTCCCGGTGCAGGCGGCAGTGGGCAGGAGGATAATCGCGCGCGAGACGGTGCGGGCCTACCGCAAGGACGTCACCGCGAAGTGCTACGGCGGCGACATCACGCGCAAGCGGAAGCTGCTCGAGCGGCAGAAGGCTGGCAAGCGCCGGATGAAGCAGGTAGGGAGCGTGGAGATCCCGCAGGAGGCCTTCCTGGCGGCGCTGCGCATCTGATAGCGGCGTTGATAGGTGTCGAGCCATATAGCAAACCCGGTGCTTGCCGGAGGCACCGAGGTTCTGAGGTCTTGAGGGGTGCTGGAGCGGGTTCGCTGTGAAGGCGAGGCAATATCGGACGTATCCTTAGGGTTGCGACCCCGTGTTGCAGGCTGCGCGCTGCACCCCTCAAGACCTCGGTGCCTCAAGACCTACCCGTCTCGATCAACCTTCCCGCAAACTGCCGTGAGGTTCTGAACTCCCACCATGGTAAAATTTGCCTCGTTATGAGGCATCCCGAAATCTCCGACAGGCAGCGCGAGATCCTCCTCAAGACGCTGGAGCTCTACATCTCGACCGGGTCTCCGGTGGGGAGCCACGCCCTCACGGACGCGGTGGACGCGAGCAGCTCGACGATCCGGGCCGACCTCGCCGACCTCGAGTCGAGGGGCCTCTTGACTCACCCGCACACCTCCGCGGGTCGCGTCCCCACGGACGCGGGCTACCGTTACTACGTTGACGCCCTGATGACTGAGGACACCCGGGGGGAGACCTCCTTCGAGGCGCCGGAGGGATACGGCAACCTGGATGAGCTGCTGCGCGGCGTCTCGCAGGGGATGAGCGAGGTGACGCGTCTCCTGGCCGTAGTCGCCGGCCCGAGCGCACTCGGCGACGCGCTCTCGCGGGTGGACTACCTGCCGCTGGCCGACGGGGCGCTGCTGCTGGTGGTCTCGATGGAGAGCGGGGCATCCTCGAGCACCACGGTCACGCTCCCTTCCTACGTCGAGAGCGGGGAGCTGCGCGAGATGTTCGTCTCCCTGAACTCCTGGCTAGGCGGGCGACCCGTCGGCGGGGACCTGGAGCTCGCCACCGCCGCCCGCAGGGCGCTCTCGGACCACGACCCGCTCGTGGTCGGGGCGGTCCTCGAGGCCATCGGGGTGCTGGGGAGGGCTACCGACCGCGGCGTCTTCGTGCGCGGCGCCTCGGCCCTGCTCGCCCGCCTCGACGACCTCGACCCCGGCAGCCTCGCGGCGGTCGTGGAGATCTTCGAGCGCCGGCGCTGGCTTCTTAGGCTAATGGGCGACGCCCTCGAGCGCTCGGCGGTCGCCGACTCCGGCGTTGTGGTCTCGATCGGGGCCGAGAACGCCCTCTACAACCTGATGGGCACGAGCCTCGTCGCCGCTGCCTACAGCCATCACGAGCGTCCCTACGGCGTCGTCAGCCTCATAGGGCCCAGGCGCATGGATTACGACGCCGCCATCTCCACGGTCCGCTCGGCGGCCGAGGCCCTGACCCACCGCCTCAGCTCCGGGTTCTGAGCGTGGCGACCAAGCGCGACTACTACGAGATACTGGGCGTGCCACGGGGGGCCTCGGAGGCGGAGATCAAGAAGGCCTACCGTCGCCTCGCCCGCGACCATCACCCGGACGTCAACGCCCACGACCCCGGCGCCGAGGAGCGCTTCAAGGAGCTCACGGAAGCCTACGAGGTCCTCTCCAACCCCGAGTCGCGGCGCGCCTACGACACCTACGGCCACCGGGTACCCCGCGGGGCTGCGGGCGGCTACCCCGGAGGGGACCCCTTCGGCGGATTTCAGGACATCTTCGAGGCCATCTTCGGCGACCGCGGCTTCGGTGGTTCTTTCTTCGGCCCGCGCGTGGTAGTCGTGCCGAAGAAAGAAC
>DATACV010000113.1:0-9946 GCA_036258875.1 Rubrobacteraceae bacterium | reverse complement strand
TTGGAGCCGGCGACGAGCGCGCCGAGGTCGAGGGTGTAGACCTCCTTGTCGCCGAGGATCTCGGGGACGCGCCCCTCGGCTATCTCCTCGGCCAGCCCCTCGACGATGGCGGTCTTGCCGACCCCCGGCTCGCCGATGATGACGGGGTTGTTCTTGGTGCGCCGGACCAGGATCTGCATGATCCTGGCTATCTCCTGGCTACGCCCGATCACGGGGTCGAGCTTGTCCTCCTCGGCGTACGCCGTGAGGTTGCGCCCGTACTGGTCGAGCTGCCTGGTCTTGGGCCGCTTGGCCTCGACGCCTCCGCGTCCGCCGGCCTCGCCGCCCCCGCCCCGGCTCCTGCCCCGGCCGCCGCCGAGCATCCGCACGACCTCGCGGCGGACCTTGTCCGGATCGACGTCCAGGTTCGAGAGCACGCGGGCCGCGACGCCCTCGCTCTCGCGCACGAGCCCGAGCAGGATGTGCTCGGTGCCGATGTAGTTGTGGCCGAGCTGGAGCGCTTCCCTGAGGGCGAGCTCGAGTACCTTCTTGGAGCGCGGGGTGAAGGGCGCCTGGGCGCCGGTGCCCTCCTCGCCGTAGCCGACTATCGACTCGACCTGCTCGCGCACCTCGTCGAGGGTGACGTTGAGCGAGGCGAGGGCCCGGGCCGCTACCCCTTCGTCCTCGCGCAGGAGGCCGAGGAGGAGGTGCTCGGTGCCGATGTAGTTGTGGTTAAAGTGGCGGGCCTCTTCTTGAGCGAGCACCACGACCTTGCGGGCCCGTTCCGTGAACCGTTCGAACATTAGCGGGATCCTCCTCCAACTCGAGGGTCCTTCACGGCGTCGGGTGCAGTGACTGTTCGATGGTGTATACGACTCTGAAATATGGACGGATTATACATCTGCGAAAATCTGCCTTTCGAAATATCGTGCCTCTCTACCGCGCTCCGCTTGACCTTAAGTATACAGGGGTTTCAACCCGAATTTACGGTCGTTTCAACCCTTTACGCTGTGAGCGCTATCTGTTGTGTGGGCGGAGATATTACCACCTTACCTGGCGCTCGAGAGATAGCTTACCGCGCCGCGCGAACGGCGTTGGTGTCCCCCATCACACGGAGAACCTCCCGCGCACCATCTCCAGGGGTAGCCCTGCGACGAACGGACCGGCCCTCGGGCCGCTCTTCTTGCCGAGCAGCACGGTGTAGACGGCCGCGAACGCCTTCTTGGGTTTGAGCCCCCGCTCGACCGCCGTGGAGTACAGGAGATCCTGCACCTCGTCGCCGCCCATCTCCGGCCCGAGCCGCTGCGCGACCGCGGCGAGGTACTCGCGCTGCTCGTCGTCGAGACCCCTCGCCGCCTCCCTCGCTTCCTCCTCCGAGAACAGCCGCAGCCGCATGGACTCCGGCGCCCACTCCTCGGCCCAGTTGCGGGCGTAGGCGAGCTCCCGCGCGAGCCTCTCCCTGTCCCGCGCCGCCTCCTCGTAGCCGCCCCGGCGCAGCATCTCGGCGGCGGCGTCCACGTCGTCGCCGACGGTCTGGGCGACGGTTACCAGGTGAGTGAAGGGGACGAAGGGCTCGCCCCTCTCGGCGTGGTACTCGTCCATGAAGCGGGGGAAGCCGCCCTCCAGCTCGAGGTCGGACCTGCGCGACGGGTCGCGGCCGAGCACCATCCGCCGCAGCGCGTCTGGCGGCATGATCCTCAGGAGGTCCTTGGGGAGAAGAACTATCCCCCTGGAGCTGCTCATGTCCCCGCGGCCCTTGATGCCGATCCACTCGTACTCGTAGCGGCCGGGCACCGGGTAGCGGAAGACCTCCTCGGCCATGCGGTCGGCCGTGTCGGTCGAGCCGCCGCGGCTGGTGTGGTCCTTGCCGAACGGCTCGAAGGTCACGCCGAGCGCCTTCCACCGGGCTGCGAGCTCCACCCGCCAGCCGAGCTTGCCCTCGCCCTTGGAGTAGTCCGCGTCCTCCTCGAAGCCGTCCTCGTTCTCGAAGACTACCCGGTGCTCCTCGGGCACGTGCTCCAGGATCCTGTGCCCCGTCAGCCTCCCGGAGGCGTCCCGCGGCAGGTACGGCGACCAGTGCTCCGGCATCCGGCGTCCGGTTACCTCCTGGAGGATCTCGCGCAGCGCCGCGGTGTTCTCCAGCGCCTCCCTCGTCACGTCGGTGTACACGCCGTTCTCGTAGAGCTCGTGCGAGCGGAGGACTTCGACGTCCATCTTCATCTCGCGCAGCGCCTCCTCGAGAGGCACGAGGAAGTGCTCGGCGTAGGAGGCGTGGCAGCCCTCGGGGTCAGGAACGCGCGAGAGGCTGTGACCCATGAACTCCTCGTAGCTCCCGGGGATGCCGGGCGCGATCTTGCGCAGGGGGTCTATCGTGTCGGCGTGGAAGACGAAACGCACCTCCTCGCCACGTGCCCTCAGGGCGTTCGCCACGGCCTCGCCGACCAGGATCTCGCGCAGGTTCCCGACGTGGATGTGGCCCGAGGTGCTGATCCCGGTGACCACCACGTGCGGCCCCGCACCCAGCCTTTCGGCCACCCTCTCGGCCCAACCGGGTACGGGAAGTTCGCTCAACCTGTGCTCCACGTATACATCAGGTTCGTTTTCAGGTTTAGGGAGAAGCGAGCCGGCGGCGCCGTTAGCTCGCGACCTCGACGTTGACGATCTCGTACTCCGTCGAGCCGCGAGGCGTGGCGACGGTCACCTTGTCCCCCACCTTGCGCCTGAGGACGGCGCGTCCGACGGGCGAGGCGTGAGAGAGCTTGCCGTTCGTCGGGTCCGACTCGTTGGCGCCGACGATCTGGAAGGTCCGCTCGTTCTTCTTGCCCCTCCTGCCGACGACCCGCAGCGTGACGCGGGTGCCGAGGTCCACGGCGTCGGCGTCGGCCTCTGAGGGGTCCACTACCTTGGCGTTGCGGATGCGGCGCTGTATCTCCCCGATCCTGCGCTCCAGCAGGCCCTGCTCGGTCTTGGCGTCGTCGTACTCGGAGTTCTCCGAGATGTCCCCGAACTCCCTCGCCTGCCGGATGCGGTCAGCGACCTCCTTGCGGCGCACCTCTGTCAGGTACGCGAGCTCCTGCTGGAGCTTCTCGAGGCCTTCCGGGGTTACGAGTTCCTGGTTTCTATCGATCATTGGCCGCGAGATTATACGGGCGGCCCCGAAGGCTGTCAACGATGGGAGCTGTAAGCTCTCAGCGGTCAGCTTTCAGCCTTCTCCGTGCCAGGCCATCCGCTATCTCGAAAGGCGCGAGGGCGGTGTACCAAGCACCGGTTCACCGACGGGACGCGCGGTCTGCTCCGGGCTTCGAACCGGTTCTGCTGACCGCTGATTATTGAAAGCTGACGGCTCCTAGGCGTTCATCCCGTACAGGACACGGAGCCCCTTCAGCGTGAGATCCGGGTCGAACGTTTCTATCTCCCGGCAGTGGCGCACGATCACGCCGGCGGGGCCGCCGGTGGCGACGACGCGGATGTCTTCCTCTCCGAGCTCTTCGCGCGAGCGGCGGACGAGGGCGTCTATGGCGCCGGCGTAGCCGTAGACGAAGCCGCTGCGGATGGAGTCGGGGGTGTTGGTGGCTATGGCGCTCGGGGTTTCCTCTTCGAGGTCAACGCTCGGGAGCTTGGCGGTGCGGGCGACGAGGGCTTCGAGGGCGACGTAGAGGCCGGTGAGGATAGCGCCCCCGAGGTAGCAGCCCTCGCCGTCCACGGCCTCGACGGTGGTCGCGGTGCCGATGTCCACGATGATCGCCGGGAACCCGTAGTGGTGTCCCGCCGCCACAGCGTTGACGATCCTGTCCGCCCCTACCGCCGAAGGGTCGTCGTAGCGGTTCTTGAGCCCGGTCTCCATCCCCGAGTTCACCAGGTAGAACGGGACCCCGAGAACGTCCTCGGCGAGGTGCCTGTACGAGCGGGTGAGCCCTGGGACGACGCTGGAGACGATCATCGCGCTCGCCTGCCCTAGCCCCAACCCGTTCAGGCCGAGGAGCCCCGCGAAGACTACCGCCAGCTCGTCGGAGGTGCGCTGGGCCTCCGTGGCGAGGCGCCACTGCCCCCGCAGCTCGTCCCCCTCGTAGAGCCCGAGGACCGTCTGCGTGTTCCCGACGTCCACAGCCATCAGCAAAGCGCCCTTACCTCCAGTTCCCTGATGCCGCCCAGGTCGGCCTCCGCCAGCAGGTCTTCTACCCTGCCGCGTCCGGGGATAAGCAGGCCCGGGTCAAGGTCCGCGAGTCCCCTCAGGTTGAAGGCGCGGGTTACCCCGCGGTGCGGGACCTCTAAGCCCGGCTCGTCTATGACCTCATCGCCGAAGAGCAACACGTCTATGTCCACCGTGCGCGGCGCCTTCTCACCCTTGCGCGCGCGTCCCAGCGCGCTCTCGATGCCCTGGCAGTAGCGCAGGAGCTCTATGGCCGGCAGGCCGCACTCGAGCTCCGCGACGCAGTTCAGGTAGTCCGGCTGCTCTCCCTCCACCTCGACGGGCGCCGTCTCGTAGACCTTCGAGGTCCCGACGAGGGACATGGAAGGTCCGCGCCCGAGGGCGTCGAGCGCAGCGCGAAGGTACGCGAACCTGTCGCCCAGGTTGGTGCCGAGGCTCAGGAAGACCCGGTGCATCAGAGGTCCAGGATGGCTTGCGCCACGGCGAGCGCCTCCCGGTTGGCGCGCACGTCGTGCACCCGGAAGAGGGTAGCGCCCTTCTCGTAGGCGATGACGTTCGCCGCCACCGTGCCGGCTACGCGGTCCCTCGCCACCTCGACGCCGGTGATCCTGCCTATGAAGCTCTTGCGCGAGGCGCCGACGAGCACGGGAAAGCCGAGCGCGACCAGCTCGTCGAGGTGCCGGAGCAGCGCCAGGTTGTGCTCGAGCGTCTTCCCGAAGCCGATGCCGGGGTCGAGTACAACGTTCTCCGGCCCGACGCCCGCCGCGACGGCGTGCTCGACCCGCTCGGCCAGGAAGTCGCTGACCTCGCGCACCACGTCCGCGTAGCGGGGGTCGCGCTGCATGGTCCTGGGCTGGCCCAGCATGTGCATGAGGATGACCGGGCAGCGCGCCCAGGCGATTACCTCGGCCATTCGCGGGTCGCCGCGCAGGGCTGTCACGTCGTTGACCATGCGCGCCCCGGCCCCGAGGGCCGCCTCGGCGGTCGCGGCTCGGTAGGTGTCTATCGAGACGATGGCGTCTGGGCGCTCCGACAGGATCTCCTCTATGACCGGCACGACGCGACGCGTCTCTTCCTCCGGGGGGACGGGGTCCGAGCCCGGGCGCGTGGACTCGCCGCCGACGTCTATGACCCCGGCGCCTTCGTCGAGCATGGTCCTGGCGCGGACGGCGGCCTTAGCAGGGTCGAGGAAGTCTCCACCGTCCGAGAAGGAGTCGGGGGTCACGTTCAGGACGCCGACGAGAACGGGGTCGGGGCCCAGCGTACGATCCCCGACCCCGACTGTGTTGCGAGGCTGCTCTGTGTCGTGCATCTACTCCCGGTGGCCGTCCGGGTGGCCGTCCCTGCGGCCGTTGCGCGAGGGTCCGTCGGCGTGGACCTCGTCCACGGCGTACTCCTCTATGAGGCGCATCAGGTGTGCCGCATCCACGGTCTCGTACTCGATGAGCTCCTTGGAGAGCTTGTCAAGCAGGGTCCGGTTACGCACGAGGATGTCCTCGGCTGTGTCGTAGGACTCGTCTACTATGCGCCTTATCTCCTTGTCTATCTGGAAGGCGATCTCGTCTGAGTAGTCTGGCTGGTTGTTGAAGTCGCGCCCCATGAACACCTGACCCTGCTGGTGGCCCAAGGCCATCGGCCCCAGCTTCTCGCTCATCCCAAAGCGCGTTACCATCTGACGGGCTGTCTGCGTTACCCGCTCGAGGTCGTTGGAGGCGCCTGTTGTGATCTCGTCGAAGATCACCCTCTCTGCGGCCCTACCCCCGAGCATCATCGCCAGCTGGGCCATCAGCTGGCCGCGGCTCATCATGAACCTATCCTCTGTCGGGAGGCTCATCGTCACCCCTAAAGCCTGACCGCGGGGGATGATCGAGATCTTGTGCACGGGGTCGGCATCGGGCTGCAAAGCGCCAACGATGGCGTGCCCGGCCTCGTGGTAGGCGGTGATCTCCTTCTCCTTCTCGGAGATGAGCCTGGTCTTCCTCTCGGGACCGGCGATGACCCTGTCTACGGCCTCCTCCATCTCGATCATGTCGATCTGGTCCTTGTTGTGCCTTGCGGCAAGAAGAGCTGCCTCGTTGACGAGGTTTGCCAGGTCAGCGCCCGTGAAGCCGGGGGTGCCACGAGCAAGCGTGCCGACGTCCACATCAGGACCCAACGGCTTGCCTCTAGTGTGGACCTTGAGGATCTTCTCGCGCCCCGGCAGATCGGGACGGTCGACCACTATCTGCCTGTCGAAGCGGCCTGGTCTTAGAAGAGCGGGGTCGAGGATGTCGGGGCGGTTGGTGGCGGCGAGCATGATGATCCCGCTCTTGGAGTCAAAGCCGTCCATCTCCACCAGGAGCTGGTTGAGCGTCTGCTCTCTCTCGTCGTGACCGCCTCCGAGGCCGGCTCCACGCTGACGGCCCACCGCGTCGATCTCGTCCATGAAGATGATGCAGGGCGAGTTCTGCTTGGCCTGCTCGAAGAGGTCGCGTACCCTCGAGGCGCCCACCCCTACGAACATCTCGACGAAGTCCGAGCCAGAGATCGAGAAGAAAGGCACGCCTGCCTCGCCTGCGACGGCCCGCGCCAAGAGCGTCTTGCCAGTACCCGGAGGACCCACCAGCAGAGCACCCTTCGGTATGCGGGCGCCGAGCTTCTGGAACTTCTGGGGGGACTCGAGGAACTCCTTGATCTCGGTGAGCTCCTGGACCGCCTCCTCGGCGCCTGCGACATCGGCGAAGGTGACCTTGGGCTGGTCCTTGGTCATCCTGCGCGCCCGGCTCTTGCCGAAGCTCATGACCCTGTTGCCGCCGCCCTGCATCGAGCTCATGAACAGGATGAAGAACAATATGATGAGCAGGATGGGTGCCAGGGTGCCGATCAGGGTGAACCAGAAGCCGTTGTTCGGCGGGTCCACCTCGAACGGGATGTTCGCCTCGTTGAGCTGCGAGGCGACGTCTGTAAGCTGCGTGTAAGGGTACTCGAACTCCTTGGGCTCGCCCCCGCCCTCGGGCCTGTAGAGCCCGGTGACAGTCTGGTCCTCGTCCTTGATGGTGAGCCTGTCGGGGTCGTTCTCGGGGAGGTCGGTCACGAAGGCCCGGTCCTCCACGGCCTGCCTGAACTCCAGGTTGTTGAACTCCTCCACGTCGGGGTTGCCGGCGGAGAGCACACGGACCAGGATCACCGCGAACACCATCAGGATGATGAAGTACAGCAACCCGCCGCTTCTCAAGATTCTGCCCAAAGCTGCCTTTGCCTTCCGTAAGATGACTCTAGGACACGACGATTATACTACCTGTACGCCGGAGCCATGGGCGCCGGATCACGGAACCGTCTCGGCCCTTGGCTCTCAAGCTTTCGCGAAGACCTCCGGCTTCAACACGCAGATGTCGGGGAGGTTGCGGTAGGCACCGGCGAAGTCCAGCCCGTAGCCGACGACGAACTCGTCGGGGACCTCGAAGCCCAGGTACTTGACGTCCAGCTCCACGCGCCGGCGGGAGGGCTTGGTGAGCAGCGCGCAGATCTCCAGCGAGGCGGGCTTGCGGGCCTGCAAGGAGCGGAGCAGGTACGAGAGGGTGAGCCCCGTGTCTATGATGTCCTCGACCACGAGTACGTGGCGCCCCGTTATGTCCTCCTCGAGGTCTTTGAGGATGCGGACGACGCCGCTGCTCGAGGTACCCGTCCCGTAGGAACTTATGTCCATGAAGTCGATCTCGCACGGCAGGTCTATGTTGCGCATGAGGTCGCCCAGCACGATGACGGCGCCGCGCAGGACGCCGACCAGGAGCAGCCGCTCGCCGCGGTAGTCCTGCGTGATGATCTCCCCGAGCTCGCGCACCTTCTCCTGGATCTCCGACGACGGTATGAGCACCTCTCTGACGTCGGGCATAAGACTGGACATCTTCACGAGACCCTGGCCACCTCCAACCTCAGCATTCTCTTACTCGCCTCCTCGACCCTGAACCCCTCGCCGAGTTCGCCGAGGAAGATCCAGGCCACCTCGCCGCCCGCTCCCACGACGACCGGCGTCCGGCGCCGCACGTCTCTGGGCACCTTCCGGTCCATCATCGCCCGCAAGACCTTCTTCGTCCCCCCGAGGCCCAACGGCCGGATAATATCCCCCTCCCGCGCCAGCCGCACCCCGTAGGGCCCCCTCGACGCGTCCAGGTAAGCTACCTCCTGCCTCGACGCGTCTTCGGGGTCGTAGCGCGAAACCTCGCGCGCTGGGATCCTCCACCCGGCGAAGACCGTCTCCCCGCCCTCGAGCCTCTCCTCCTCCCCGGCCGGCTCCTCGCCCGGATAGAGCGATATCTCCTCTCCTCCGCGCCCCGCGGCGACAACGCCACCAGGCAGGTCCAGCGTCCGCGTACCCTCCGATCCGGAGCCGAGGTCCAGGACCGCCTCGACGAGTGCGGAGCTCAAGGGCGGCGCCTCGGGGAGCAGCTCTGCGTAAGCTCTCCGCACCGCGTAACGCCGCAGCGCCGGCGGCAACGCCGTGAGCCTCTTCGCGGGCAACACGGCCTCGCTGCCCCTCCTTTCGACGACCTCGGCGGCCAGCCCTTCGAGGGCCTCCAGGTCCTCGCGAGCGAGGGCGGCGGCGCGCGCGAGGTTTCGCGCCGCTCCGGGGTGGAGCTCCTCCAGTACCGGCATCGCCTCCAGGCGGACCCGGTTGCGGGCGTACTTGCCGGTAAGGTTCGTGGGATCCGTGCGGTACGGCTGTCCGAGGGCGGCGAGGTAGTCCAGGACCTCGCGTCGTGTCCTCTCGATCATGGGCCTCACCAACCTCCCCCGCACCGGCGGGATGCCGGAGAGACCCCTCAGCCCCGCTCCGCGCGCCAGGTTCATCAGCAGGGTCTCGGCGACGTCGTCCGCCGTGTGCCCGGCGGCGATGGTCCGCAGCCCCAGCTCGTCGGCGGCCTCCTTCGCGAGCCGGTATCGCGCCTCGCGTGCCCGCTCCTGCACGTTCGGTCCGTCCTCGAGCGAGAGCCGCCGCACCTCGCATCGTACGCCCAGCCGCTCGCACAGGGCGCGCACGAACTCCGCGTCCTCCCTGGACTCCTCCCCACGCAGCCCGTGATCGACGTGCAGCACAGCGGGCTCTCCCCCCAGCTCGACGAGAGCTCGCAGGAGCGCTACCGAGTCGGGGCCGCCGGAGACCAGCGCCAGCGGGCTACCCAGGTCCATCCCGTAGCGCTCCGCCGTCAGCCGCAAGGCGTCCGCGAAGTCCTCCGGTCCCATGGGGACAGTTTACAGCGGCGAAACGTAGGGGCGGCTCGCGAGTCGCCCCTGCACCTCGGGCTTCAGGTATCGGGGGGTGGCCGGAGGGGTCTCGTTTACAGACGCCCAGGCTCTCCCGAGACAGTAGAACGGTGCAGGCTAGGATCTCCCGGTTCCTCTTGCGCCCCGGACGAGGCCTACCCCGAGGGTCAGGAGCCCGGCCGCCAGAGAGATCGCGCCGGCGTAGGCGAGGTAGATCATGGCGTTCGGTTCCGTGGCCCGCGGCGAGAGCACGGAGAGGTAGAAGGCGACCGGCAGCAACACCGCCGCCGCCGGGATGGAGTGCCGCACCAGCGTCTTGAGACCGTCCGGCAGAGCCGCCTCGTCCACGTAGCGCAGGGTGATCAGGGAGAGTACGAGCAGGACGCCCGCGTGGGCGTGGCCCGCCCGCCAGAGGTCCTGCCTGAGCTCGTTCTTCGCGTAGGAGGGGTCGCCTATGAGCAGCGAGAGGATGCTGGCCCCGCCGTAGACGACGGCGGGCATCAATATCAGCAACACCCCCGCTACCAGCCGCGACTGCGGGCTCACCGTTCTCCCCCCTCGAGCGCCGCAGGCCGT
>DATACV010000112.1:0-1990 GCA_036258875.1 Rubrobacteraceae bacterium | reverse complement strand
ATGGACGGGCTCTTGCTCAGCGGGGGGAGCGACCTGGACCCCTCGTATTACGACGAGGAGGCGGTTCCGGAGCTCGGACCCACCGTGCCCGAGCGCGACGCCTTCGAGATGAGTTTGATGGAGCACGCGTTGCGGCGGGGGCTGCCGATCCTGGGCATCTGCCGGGGGATGCAGGTCCTCAACGTGGCGCTTGGGGGGACGCTGTACCAGGATCTCCCGTCGCAGATGGACCACTCGGTGTTGCTCGGGCACCGGCAGGAGACGCCCAAGTGGGAGCCGACGCACGAGGTAGAGGTGGACGGCGGCTCGCAGGTGGCGGGGATCATGGACACCGACGCGCTCAAGGTCAACTCCTACCACCACCAGGCTATCAAGGACCTGGCGCACGGCCTCGTCGCGGTCGCGCACGCCCCGGACGGGGTGGTGGAGGCGGTAGAGTGGGAGGATCTCTCGCAGCGGTGGCTGGTCGGGGTGCAGTGGCACGCCGAGGCGATGCGCGACGCCGGCGCAGAGCACTGCCACCTCTTCGAGGCCCACGTCTGTGCCGCGGAGCGACACGCGCTGCGCAGGTTCGCGGCCTGAGGGCGGGACGGCGGCGCAAGCCTCGCGGGGCATCTTCGTAACCATCGAGGGTCCGGATTTCTCCGGCAAGTCGACGCTCGTGCGCGCCATAAGGCCTCTGCTCGCGGAGCAGGAACCCCCGACTTACTTCACCAGGGAGCCCGGCGGCACCCCGGCCGCCGAGCGCATCCGCGCGCTCGTGCTCGACCCCGAGGTCGAGATGGACGCCTGGACCGCGGCGTACCTGTACGCCGCCGCCCGCGCTGACCACGCGCGCCACGGGATACTGCCGCGTCTCGCGCGCGGCGAGAACGTGGTGTGCGAGCGGTACCTCGACTCGAGCCTGGCCTACCAGGGCTACGGCAGGGGGCTCGGCGTGGAGGCGGTGCGCGAGCTCAACGCCCGGGCCGTGGGAGAGGTGATCCCGGACAGGACGTTCTACCTGCGGATCGGGGCCGAGGAGAGGGTCCGGCGCGCCCGCGAGCTCGGGGCTTCGCTCGACAGGATCGAGAAGGTCGGGGAAGAGTTCTGGCGGCGCGTCGAGAGAGGCTTCGAGGAGCTGATACGATTCGAGCCGCACCGCATCCGGGTCCTCGACGGGGAGCGCCCTCCCGAGGAGCTGGCCGAGGTGGTGGTGGGGGAGATGCGGGCGCTGCAATATACTCGTCGTGATGGTGGCTGAACCGGAGACCTTCGCTGGCATTCTCGGCAACGAGACGGCCCTGCGCCTGCTGGGGAGAGCCCTGGCCGGCGGCGAGGTCTCCCACGCCTACCTGTTCTACGGGCCGCCCGGGGTCGGCAAGCGGACCGTGGCGCGGCGGCTCGGGGCTGCGCTGGTGGCGGGTGGGGACAGGGGCGCGGAGGAGCGGGCGCGGCGCGGGCTGCATCCGGACCTCTCGGAGGTAGAGCCCGAGGGGGCCTTCACGACCATCGGCCAGGTTCGGGAGGTGGTGCGCCTCGCCGCGAGCCGGCCCTTCGAGGGGGCAAGGCGCGTCTTCATCCTGCGGGCCGACACGCTGAACGTGCAGGCGGCAAACGCGCTCTTGAAGACGCTGGAGGAGCCAGAGGGGGAGGCGGTCTTCGTGCTGCTCGCGGCCTCGCGCGAGGGCGTTCTGCCCACGATCCTCTCCCGCGCCCAGGCTGTGCGCTTCGACCCCGTCCCGGTTGGGGAGGTGGCCGAGTTCCTGAAGGGGCGCGGGGCGGCTGAGCCCGGACTCGCCGCGGCTCTGGGGCGGGGGAGCGTCGGGCTCTCGCTGCGCTACGCGGAGGAACCCGAGCTCAAGGAGCTGCGGGACGCCGCCTTCGAGGCAGGGTTCTCCCTCTCCGGGGACTTCGAGGAGCTGAGCCGGGGTGCGGGGGAGATCACGGCCCGCGCCGAGGCCGTAGGGGCCGCGAGTGAGGCGTCGTTTCTGGAGGCCGTCGAAGAGCC
>DATACV010000111.1:0-2620 GCA_036258875.1 Rubrobacteraceae bacterium | reverse complement strand
CCGAGGCACACGGGGCAGGTGTGGGTGTTCGGCGGCTCGCCGTAGGTCACCCGGCAGCCGCAGAACATCTTGGTCTCGGTGGCCAGGTGGGCGTGGAACTCCAGCCCTATGACCGCCTGGTACGTCCGCTTCTCCTGCACTTCCAAACGATAAGCCCCTCGCGTCCGATGCCTTCTACTACAATTCTAGCATCGCTTCGCAGGGCCGCCGGATGCTAGAATGCCTTGAAACCATTATGACAATCTGGGAGAGAAACGACGAGATCCAGGCTGACGAGAGGCCGCACCTCATCGTATTGCGGGGGCCGAGCCTCGGGGACTTCTTCGCGCTCGAGGGGGAGAAGTTGGTCCTGGGGAGCGACCCGTTCCGGGCTGACGTGGTAATCCGGGACATCGAGGTCTCGCCCGAGCACGCGGGGATCGTGCGCGAGCCCGAGCGCGGGAGCTACGTGTTGAGGGACCTCGGCGAGGGCACCGCCATCAACGGTGAGCTCCTGGAGGGCGAGCGCGCTCTCTCGGACGGGGACAGGATCTTCGTCGGCGACTCGGTGCTCGAGTACTCCCACGGGGACCCGGTGAGGGCCGACTTCCACGGGGCCCTGCACCGCCTGGTCAGCCGCGACTACCTCACCGGTCTCCTCGTCAAGAACCGCTTCGACGCGGAGTTCGAGCACTCCCTGGAGGTCGCGTCCTCGGCGGGTCAGCGGTTGAGCGTCCTCATGGCAGACATAGACAACCTCAAGAAGGTCAACGACGCCCACGGCCACCTCCTCGGCGAGTACGTCGTCGGGGAGATCGGGCGCATAATCGGCGAGCTGCACGAGGAGGGGGGCCGCCAGGCCACCCGCTTCGGCGGGGACGAATACCAGACCATCCTCCCTGGCCTCGCGAAGGGGGAGGCCCTCGAGGTCGGCGAGGAGATACGGCGCCGCGTCGAAGAGCACGTCTTCGCGGAGAAGGACGCGCTCGTCCACCCGACGCTCTCCTTGGGCGTCGCGACCTACCCCGAAGACGGCGAGACCCGCGCCGCCCTCACCCGCGCCGCCGACGCGGCCCTCTACCGCGCCAAGCGGGCCGGCGGCAACACCGTCTGCGAGTAGGACGCGCTCGAAGCGCCTGTCCCGTCAGAGGAATGGCATGTCCTCCCCGCGGACGTCCCGGCGGAACGGTGCGGCGCCCGCCCCCGGTGGCTGCGAACCAGTCGTCGTAGGTATTCTGGCCGTACTTCAGCAGCGTGAGCTCGTTGCCGTTTCGATGTCGGCTCGCCGCGCATATAATGTATCCGTCGCGGCGAGATCGGCGTGCCCCTTATTCTGTCGGCATCCGGCCCAGCGCGGCGGCGTGTCCAGACTGTCGAGCCAAAGGAGGATCTCGTGACCCAGCCACAAGCTGCGCTGCCCGCGGAGGCGGGTCACTGGTGGGCGCTAGCGTTACGGGGTGTCATCGCGATACTGTTCGGCCTGGCCGCGCTACTGCGTCCTGGCATGGCGTTGGTAGCCCTGATATTGCTCTTCGGAGCCTACGCCCTGGTTGACGGCATCTTCGCGGTAGTGGGCGTGTTCGGAGGAACCAGGAGTGGTACGCCACGCTGGCTCCTGCTCCTCGAAGGAGTAATCAGCATCCTGGCCGGCATCATCGCTCTGATCTTCCCCGGCCTCACTGCGGTGGCCCTGCTCTACCTTGTGGTGGCCTGGGCCATCGTTACGGGGCTAGTGCAGATAGCCACGGCCATCAGGCTGCGCCAGGAGATAACGGGCGAATGGGCCCTGATCCTCGGCGGCGTACTCTCGGTGATCTTCGGTCTGCTCCTCGCGGTGCTCCCTGGGGTAGGGATACTCTCACTCATATGGCTGATCGGGGCCTACGCCGTGGTGTTCGGGATACTGCTCCTGATCACCGCCTTCCGGGTGCGCGGCCGTGACGATCCAGGGGGCAACAGGCCGAGCCGGGTAACCTGAGGCGTCCGGCGCCTGGGCTGCGGTCGATAAGGAACTGCGGATGATCTCGTTCGTCACGATACTGGTTCGCTTCTTCCGCGCGATCGCGGGCTCCTGGAAGGACCCGGAGTTCAGAGGCCTCTTCTCTCTCGTCGTCGCGACGCTAGCCGCCGGGACCGTGTTCTACTCGCGGACAGAGGGATGGAGCGTGCTCGACTCGCTCTTCTTCAGCGTCGTCACCCTCACGACCGTCGGGTACGGCGACCTCGTCCCCACGACGGCGGCCGGCAAGGTCTTCACCATCCTCTACATCTTCGTGGGCATCGGGATCATCCTGGGCTTCGTGAACGCCGTAGCCGAGCGCTCCATGGAGCGCCGCAAGGAGAAGGCGGGGTCTCGCAGGCAAGATCCCGAAGCCTGATACTGAGAAGCTGCTCTAGGGCTTGAGCTCGAAACGGAAGTCCGCGACCTCCTCGACGGCGCGTCCGGCGCGCAGCAGCATGTCCTCGGTGAAGACGTCGCCCATGAGCTGGATGCCTACCGGGAGCCCCTCAGAGAGGCCGCCGGGGACGCTTATGGCGGGGATGCCCGCGAGGCTCGCCGGGACGGCGCAGATGTCCTGGAGGTACATCGCTAGCGGGTCGTCCGTCTTGGCGCCGAGCTCGAACGCCACCGAGGGCGAGG
>DATACV010000110.1:0-8433 GCA_036258875.1 Rubrobacteraceae bacterium | reverse complement strand
AGCCCGGCGACGACGGTGAGGACGACGCCCACGCCCGCAGCTGTGTAGAGGGCGTACAGCAGCGAGGCGAGGTAGGTCCCGAACGCCCCGCCTAACCGCCGGGCGACGAGGTAACAGAGGACGCCCCCCGTCACGTCCACGAGCGGCATGAAGGCCAGTTCGAGCGCGCCAGCGAACGGGCTGAAGAGGTTGATGATCACCGTGCCCACCCCGAAGGCCGGGATGGTCGCCGGGTACTTTATGACGAGCGGCTTGAGGGCCTCCCCGACGCGGAACTGCAGCGGCCCGAAGGCGAAGGGCGCGACGGCCAGGCTCAACACGACGTAGAGCGCCCCGACGACGCCGGCGACCGCTACCCTGCGGGCCGGGCTGCTATCCAGCGCCGTCATCTACCCGTCCTACTGCGCGAGCGCGCACCCGTCCTTGCGCGGGTCGCTGCCGCACGCGCGCACCCCGCCCTCGAGAACTCTGATGAGCTGCGCGCCGCCCGCCGGGATCATGTAGTCCTCCCCCACCTCGATCCTGTGCCCCTTGCTCCGCAGCCTCTCGACCTCGTGCCCGGGCACGCGGCCCTCTATAAGGAGGGTGTCGCCGTCGTGGCGGTGGCGGGGGTGGTCCACCGCCTCCTGGGGGGTCATGCCGTGATCGATGAGGTTGGACAACAACTGGGCGTGACCCTGGGGCTGCATCGAGGCGCCCATCACCCCGAAGACAGCCCAGAGGGCTCCCTCTGTGGTGGCGAGGCCGGGGATGATCGTGTGCATCGGGCGCTTGCCGGGCTCGAGGGCGTTGGGATGGCCCTCTCTCAGGTTGAAGGAGATGCCGCGGTTGTGGAGGCACACGCCGGTCCCTTCGGCGACCACGCCGCTGCCGAACCCCTTGAAGAGGCTGTTTATGAACGAGCAGCCGTTGCCCCTGGCGTCCACGGCGCAGAGGTAGGTGGTGTCCTCCCCGAGCGCCGGCTCGGGGACCCGGCCCGAGGACCTCTCGGGCGAGATGTGCTCGCGCAGGGTCTCCGCGTACTCCTTCGAGATCAGGCGCGCGGTCGGGATCTCGGCGTGGCGCCAGAACTCGGGGTCCCCTATCTCCTCGTGCAGGTCCCGGAAGGCCAACTTCTTGGCCTCGACCTCGAGGTGGATGCGGTCTGCTCCCACGGGGTCCAGAGAACCGAGGTCGAACCCCTCGAGGATGTTGAGCATCTCGAGGGCGGCGACGCCCTGCCCCGGCGGCGGTATCTCGTAGACCCTGACGCCACGGTAGTCGGTAAAGATGGGCTCCACCCAGGCGGTCTCGTGGGCGGCGAGGTCCTCCTCGCTCAGGTAGCCCCCCGCCTCCTGGGCGGCGCGGGCCATGCTCCTGGCTATCTCCCCGGCGTAGAAGGCGTCGGCCCCGCCCCCAGCGACCGCCGAGAGGGTGGCCGCCAGGTCCGGCTGCTGGAACACCTCCCCGGCCCCGGGCGCCCGGCCCTCTACGAGGAGGACGCGCGCGGCGGCCTCGTTCTCGCGCAACAGGTCCTCGCCCTCCTGCCAGTAACGGGCGACGACCTCGGCCACGGGGTAGCCGTTCTCGGCCAGCTCCCAGGCGGGCTCGAGCAGCCGCGCGAGCGGGAGGTTGCCCAGGGAGCTCGCTGCGTCCTCCCAGAGCCGGACCCCGCCAGGCACCGTGACCGGGAGGCCGCCGTGAGACGGCATCTCGTCGAGGCCCCGCTCCCGCAGCCTCTCTATGGAGGCCTCTCTGGGCGCGCGGCCCGAGCCGTTGGCGCCGAGCACCGAGCCCGTCTCGGCCTCGTAGAACAGGAGGAAGGCGTCGCCGCCCATGCCGGTCTGCATCGGCGAGAGGACGGCCATGCAGGCAGCCATCGCGACGCAGGCGTCCGCGGCCGTCCCCCCGGCGTCCAGCACCCGGATGCCCGCGAGCGCCGCGTCCGGGTGCTCGCAGGCCACCGCGCCCTTTGTCCCGAAGACCGTCGAGCGCCCGCCGACGTCCGGGCGGCGCCTGAACCTCCCATCTCCAAACATGGCGTCGCAGCCCCTCTCTCGAGCCTATGATCTCTAACACAGTTTACAGAACAGGCTAGAGAAGGCTTTCAGGCCTTCAGGCTATTAGGTTCACTCGGTCGGGAGCCGGAACTAGCAACCTCAAGACCTTAGAGCCTACAAGCCCGAGTCATCCGGTTAGCCTCTCAAGGCCACGAGCAGCGCCGCCAGGAAGGGCGCCGAGTAGACGAGGTACCTGCGCCTGCGGCGCCTCGTCGTCCACGCCGCCGCCGGCAGGTAGTAGGAGAGCAGCAACAGCGCCGGAGTGCGCGCCACCGCAGGTCGGGGGGCGTCGGGGGCGAGCCGCAGGTACGCGAGCGTGAGGCTGGAGATAATCCAGATCCAACCGGCGAAGTTGAAGGCCGGTACGCCGCGGTTGCCGTTGGGTCCCTCGACCTCGGTCGCGTACGACCCACCACGGTTCCACCCCCACAGGCCGAGGTCCAACCCGCAAGGGTCCAGCAACAGGTCGAGATCCGTCGCCGCCAGCGCCGTGGCGGGCGCCAGCACCCGCTTCTCCTCGCCCTCGAGCCCCGCCCGGGCCAGCAGGTGCTCCGCGACGGCGAAGACGTTGTAGCCGACGTTGTACCAGCCGAGGGCGATGGCTAGCGGCACGCCCCCGACCCTGGGGCGCACCCGGTGGCGGAGCAACTTCAAGACGTGGATCGCCACGAGCTCGCCGAGGAGCGGTATGCCGCCGCCGAGGGCTGCGAAGAGCAGCGCGCGCCGAGGACCCCGAGTCCGCAGCGAGTGCGCGGCGCTCAGGGAGGCCACCACCGCGGCGTGCGCGGTGAGGGCTCTGGAGAGGCGAGGATCTACCCCGCTCACGTGGGACCTCTTCGCGACGGTCGGGGCAACATGAACGGGACCTCACGCCGGTAGCGCTCGTAGGCGGCGCCGTAGGCCTCGCGCAGCCGGCGCTCCTCGTGCA
Source organism: Rubrobacteraceae bacterium (assembly GCA_036258875.1). Classification (GTDB taxonomy): domain Bacteria; phylum Actinomycetota; class Rubrobacteria; order Rubrobacterales; family Rubrobacteraceae; genus JALYGY01. The sequence goes on along the minus strand of DATACV010000110.1, from coordinate 5,466 downwards.
TCGAGCCCAGGACCACGTAGAGCGCCACCAGCGCAGCGAGCACGGCGCGGTTCACCGTCATGCGCGGCAGGAGCAAGAAGAACCCGAGAGCGCCGAAGTTGCCGGGGTGGCGGGTGAGGCGGAACGCCCCCCTCTTCTCCATCTCGCCGTCGGGGCCGAGCGGCGGGCCCTGCGCCTCCGGCTCGGGGCCCCGGTCCACCCGCGCGAGGAGGTTCTTCAGGCGCGCCAGCCCCGCGAAGTCCAGGATGCCGACGACCCGCACCCCGGAGAGCAGCACGCCCAGCGAGGCGAGCTGCCCGATGCGCATGAGCCACGAGAGCGGCGGCCTCGCCCGGTACAGCTCCCGGTCGGGCAGCCGCGAGAACCACCGCGCCGCCCACGCCACCGAGACCACCGACTGGGCGTTGTAGGCAACGCGGTACAGCCCGTCCCGGTAGCGCGGCCCGGCGACCCGGCGAACAAGGTCCTTCGCCTGCCTCGAGGCGAGCGCGCTGTGGACGAGCGCCCAGAGCACGCCCACCACCGCTACCCGCCCCGCGGCGTGGTCCTCGCCCGTGGGTGCTACCCCTCTATCTCGCCCCTTCGCCACCCTACGACCTCCCGCGCAGGACGGCCAGCGTGCCGAGCGCGGCGCCGAAGGCCGCCGCTCGCTTGAGCGCCGGTCGCAGCTCCAGCCAGTTGTAGAGGCTCCTGGGATGCGCCCGGTCGCCGAAGGACCCCTCGACCGCGTCGAGGCCCCGCACCGGCCCGAAGAGGTTGTCTGGGTCGTCCTCGGACTTGGGCTCGTCCGTGTAGTGGACCTCGAAGCCGAACCTCTCCAGCAGGGCGTCCAGCAGGTGAGGTGAGATCTGCTGGCCCGTTATGACCGCCCGGTCCGCCACCGCCTTTACCTGCTCGAAGTCCGCGACCTCGGCGGGGATGGCCGTCGCCTCCCCGCCGGTCTCCCTTATCTCCTCCACCAGGGAGCCGAGCCCCTCGCGGCCGCGGGCCGAGGCGACCACCCTGGCGCCCCTCTCGGCGAAGCGCAGGGCCGTGAGGCGCCCGCCGATCCCGCTCGAAGCGCCCATCACGACGACTACCTGCTCTCCTACCGGCTTGAGCCGCACCATCACTCCTCCTTGTACGTCTTACCGAACTTCCACTCCCCCGCGCACCTGGAAGGCGTCGCCCCCCTCAGCCGAGGAACCTTTCGAGGGCGGCCACGAACGCCTCGGGGCGCTCGATATGGGGAAGGTGTCCGCAGTCGGGCATGAGCTCCAGGGACCCCTCCCGGAGGCGAGCAACCGCCTCCTTCCCCTGGGACTCCGGGAACATCCGGTCGCGCTCGCCCCACACGACGAGCGTCGGTGCCTCCAGGCGGGGGAGGCGGTCCAGGAGTACCTCCCGTTGGCCCGCCAGGCTCACCAGGGAGCGGAGCACGGTCAGGTGGGCTTCCAGGTAGCCCGGCGAGCGCGCCAGCCTGCACTGCTCCGCCAACCACTCGCGCGGGGCGTCCCAGGGGCGCGCGAAGAGCAGCGTCGCCCGCCCCCAGGCCCTCTGGTAGGCGCCGACCTGCGTCCTCCACAGGGGTATCGCGGCCTCGCTCAGCCCCGAGACGTTCACGGAGGTGAACACGGGGTTGATCTCACGCCCCAGACCCGCGCCGTCGACGAGGACGAGGGCGCCCACGCGCGCGGGCTCGGAGAGCGCCAGCCGCAAGGCTATGAGGCCGCCGAACGAGTTGCCGACGAAGGTGGCCCGCCCGAGGCCCAGCGCGTCGGCGAACGCGGCGAGGAAGCGCTCGAAGAAGGCTGGGGAGTAGTCGGCGACGGGCTTGGCGCTGTCGTCGGAGCCGGGCAGGTCCGGCGCGTAGACGCGGTGCGTGCGGGCCAGCGCGGGGAGCACCCACCGCCAGTCCAGGGCGTTGTCGCCCGCGCCGTGCAGCAGCACGAGGGGCGGCCCCTCGCCCGCGCTGAGATAGTGGATGGGCAGCCCGTCGACTGCGACGTTCTGCTCCTCGACGCTCACCATCCAAGGCCTACCGGGTGCGCCTTCGTAACGAACAGGGTTAGACCCTCCTCACGCCCCGCGCGAGCGCCGGGATTCGGTCCATCGGATAGAACGGTAGCCGCCTCGTCAGCCTATGAAGAGTCCCGCTGCTCGAGCTTCCTGACGACCTCGCGCTTCTCGGGGTCCTCGGCCGGTCCCTCGGAGGCCTCGACGCGGGACGAGGCGTCCCCCTTCTTCTCCCTGGGGATCTCGTCGCCCGCCTTGGCGTCAGTCTCGTTCCTCTTGCGTTCCTCTACGCCGCCGCTCCAGCGGTTTATGCCCATGCCCTTACCTCCTGGCCGACGGTCGCGGGCGGGCGCCCTCGCCGTCAGTAGTTTGCTTCGCTCTCTCTCGTACCCCGCGCGGAGCGGCGCAAACCTCCCGGTGAGCGAGGGCCCGTCGGAGGTAAACTACCGCGCCCTCGTCGGGGCCTCCGAGCAACAGGACGGCCTTCGTACCATAAACCTCGACGTGATCTTTAGGGAGCATGTATTTTCCATGCCTAAAGCATAACCACCATCTACCTCAATGAAGTTTACGTTGTGTGCGCGATCGCAGCGTGCGAGAGTTATCCCGTACTGCGGTATAGCTGGAGGGGAAGTCCACATGCAGCGGTCCTGGGAGATCGAGACCTCGCACCGGATCGTCTTGGGGTGCGGCTGCGGCGAGCGGCTGGTCCTACTCGGACGTGAGGACGACTGGTACGCGGAGGGTCGCAGCACCTTCGAGTGCGAGTGCGGCGAGGAGCTCACCCTGGCCGACCGGGTGGAGCAAGGGCCCGACGTCGCCGAGTTGCTCCGCGGCCCCGCGTTCTTCGACGGGAGGTGACCGCGCCCGAGCGTCGTGCTCTCCGGTTGCGGCCAGACCCTGGCGAACTCGCGCAGCCGGTCGGGCCCGCGCCTTTCGTCCTAGTAGTCCCCGCCAACTAGCCCGTCTCTGGACTCGGAGATGGGGTCGGTTCTAAAATCTGCGGCGCAGAGATGCGTACCACGCCGCCACGCTACGCTTAGACGAGGAGGTTCAGATGCGCGGGGGGCCCTCGGTTGTTTTACTGGCCGTATGTCTGGCAGCGAGCCTGACGCTGATCGGGTGCGGCGGTGCCCAGCAGGATAATTCCTCGCAAAGCCGCGAGCCGCAACAGGCGCGGCAAGAAGGGGGCGGGGCAGAGCAGGACACCGGCAAGCGCGCACCCGCCGAGTTGGAGTCCCTGAGTGGTAGGGTTGAGAGGGTCTTTTCTGACAAGGATACGGTCATCATCAGGCCCGAGAACGGGAGACCCGTGATCGTCAGGTACAGGCCCGACGTCGTCAAGATCACCCTGGACGGTGAGGAAGCCGGGCCAGACGCCATCAGAGAGGGCCAGGGGGCCAGGGTCGGGTACGTGAAGAAGACCAACAAGGAGGACAAGGAGAAGAACATCGCGCATACCATAGAGCTCGAGCCCGCAACCGGTGCCGAACAAGGCGAGTAGCGCGGGCCAGGACCCTCTTCGCCGGTCCTCTCGCGTAGCTCCCAACGGTCGAAGAATTCCTTGCCCCCGCCATCTCCGCCCACGCAGCTGAGAAGGCTACGCGTCCGTTTCCGGCAGCACGCAGGGAACGGGATGGGCCGGGGCATCCTTAACGGAGCCCCGGCCCACGAACTTGCTACCCGGCGGTATTGATCACCTCGCCCTGTCCCTCAGGAACGAACATCACGCTGAGGTTGTTGCTGGTGTACGACCAGTCTCCTGTTCCGCCCGACCGCACGGCGTCGAGCGTCACCGTGTGCGGACCTTCGCTCACCGGAAGGGTCACGCTAGGTGACAACCCTGAGGACCTGCTGGGAGGCACGTTGGAGGCGTCTACGTGGGCCTCCTCGTCGCCGTCGAGCCGGATGCGCGCGGAGAACGACTGGTCGCCGGTCCCCGGGTTGTAGAGCCACATGCTGCCGAAGATCATCAGGACCCCGTCCGTCGGGGCGTCTATCGAGACAGAGTTCGTCTGCGCGCTCATCCCGGAGACCGTGTCGCTCAAGAAGGGGGTCGGGTCCTTCTGTGCCCTGACGAGGGGCAGGATCTGCTCGGAATCCTTACCGTCTAACTCGTCGGCGTCGAGGTTGATGGCCTTGCCTGCCGTGGCGTTGACCTGTATAGGAGGCCTGTTCTCTGCCACGTTTAGTTGCAGCGCCCTGGAACCGGCACCCGTTCTGGAGTTGGTCACGTGCAAAGCAGGCCCGCCGGAGACGTTGCCAGAGAGCCTGGTCGTGTCGGATGCGCTGTTGATGACACCGAGGATGAAGTTGCCTCCGTTGGCCCCGAACGCCGCACTGGCGACCCCCAGCACCAGGGCCAGTATCACGGCGAGTCCCACCAGGAACACGGTGGCCCTTCCAACCCACATAACCCTGCCAACCACACTCTTCGCCATCCGCATCTCCTCTCTGCCTGCGGTCGTACTCGACGGTCACGATGATGCGCCCTTACGCGGCCGCTTCCCACCTACAAGACCCCCACACTTCGGACGGTGGGACTAGTGTGGTAGCTTGGCAGCGACCGCTCCGGCTGCTGCTCGAGTCTCTGCTTGAGCGCCATCACCTGCTGATCGCGGCAGGCGCATCCCGAGACCGGGGCGGTGACCCCGTAGCACCCCGGTTCCCCATGCTCTCCAAGAAAGTTGCGAAATCTAGCCCATTTGAGGGATGTGTCGCGGCTCGTCGGGTGCGATCATGCTCACGGTGGAAAGACCATCCCCTGGGGCCAAGGGGAGGAAGGAGGAGTGCTGCCGTGCACGCGAGGATGAGCAGGTTGGAGGGTCCCCCCGACCAGATCGACGAAGGATTGCGCCACGTCAAGGAGCAGGTCCTGCCCCAGATCCAGCAACAGGACGGGTTCAAAGGGTTTATCGCCCTCGCCGACCGCCAGAGCGGCAAGGTGATCGGCGTGTCGTTGTGGGAGAGCGAGGAGGCCATGCGGGCCAGCGAAGAAGTCGGGGATCGTACGCGCAGCGACTCGGCGGAGGCCGTCAGCGGGACGGTGGCGGGGGTGGAGCGCTACGAGGTCGGCCTCATCGAGATGTCCTAGCCGCGATAACCCAGATCAGATTTCAGGGCCGGGGCATCCTTGGCGGAGCCCCGGCCCTTCCCCTGCTCCGAAAACTACCCCAAATCTAGCCCATCTGGGGGATGCGCAGCCTTTCATGACGATGGTAGCGTAAGGCAGTCAACGTGGGGAGGGCCAGACGAGGCTTCCCGAAGGAAGGAGAAACAGGATGCGCAGAACAGCTATGCTGCTGGTCGGAGCGCTTATGCTCCTGGCTATCGGCGCCGGTGTCGTATTCGCGCAGGAGCAAAGCGGCTCGACCCAAGACGAGCAGACCATCACCCCGGACGACAACCAGGTAGTCCAGTGCCACAGGGTGCCCTGCTACGCCACAGGCAACCACGATATGGTCTACGAGC
>DATACV010000109.1:0-7494 GCA_036258875.1 Rubrobacteraceae bacterium | reverse complement strand
GTTGTCGACGCGGACCCGCTGAGGCCCCCGGTAATTCATGGCGAGCATGGAGATGAATCCTTTCTTTTTGGGCTTCTGTACCCATTTCGTCTCTACGCCAACATCATGCCCCTGCTCCTACAGTGGCAGTCTTGGTCTTCTCCGCAGTATCTGCGACGGCCCTGCGAAGGCTAGAGGACGCCCGCTCACCGCGCCTCTCGCTCGGCGCTGCGCAACCTCTACCTCAGTGTGCAGCAACCCGGGGCTGCCAGACGGCTACGGGGGCGACCCCATCGAGGTGCTCTGCGCGAGGCCGGTACCATACGAAGGGTACCGCTGTCTGGTGTATGCCGACATGGAGGCCAAGGCGGAGGCGAGGACCACGCTTGAAGCAGGCGAAGGAACTCGGGCGCCTCCTCGGGGAGCCAGGGGAGAGGATGCGGGACACGCGTAGGTCAGCGTTGGCCAGCCTTGCGAGGGTGGGCACAGAAGGTCCTCAACGGTTGCCGAGAATCTCTTCCAATCCTTTGTTGGTCATCCTGTACAGCCCCGACAAGGGGTTCGGGTAGGGTTCTACGTAGCCGTTGTCTATCAGGTATTGCACGGCCTCGTCGTACTCGCGCCGGTAAGGGTTGATACCCGCCTTCTCCGCGACCTCGAACGGCTCCACCTCGCGGGTGGGCTGGCCATGGAGCTGCTCCCTGGTAGCCCGCAGTAGCCGCATGGCGATCTCGTCCGGCACTATTGCGCTCGCCCGCCGGGGCTCCGGGCAAGCCACCCGTCTCGCCGTTCCTTGAGCCACGTCTCCCGCAACCGGGCCGCCGCGGCCCTGGCCGGCATGTCTCCTTCGCGGAGCTGGTCCACGCGCTTGTAAGAGGTCTTCCCGCCCCTCATCAGCGCCACCAACCCGGCTTGTGCTTGTCGCCGGTCCTCGTCGGCCAGCCGTTCCAAAGCGGCCGGTGACTCCCCGGTGAGGGGTTCGCCAAGCAGCCTACCGAGCTGTCCGTCTTGCCGCAGCCTCAGCTCCCGGAGCTCCGCTTTCATGAACAGCTCCCAAGCGGCGAGGCGGGCTCGCTCCTTCTCTTCTTCCCGCTCCCGCTTTCTTGCGTCGCCAGCCATCTCGGTCCTTCTGTAGTCGTCGTTCGCGGTCTCCCCCCGGGAGACGCCTCGGGCGGGACCCGAGCGTTCCCCCGGCGGCAGGGCGGTCAACGCGCCTTCGAACTCGACATCGGATTTTACCGCCCCCAGCAACCACGCCAGCTTGCGCTGATCGTGTTCGCGAGCGTACCTCAGCGACTTCTCGGACCAGAGCGTCATCTTCGCGAGGTCCTCGGAGGTCTTGCGGTCCAGGTCCACGGCATACCCCTTCCGCTCCGATGGGACCCGCCGCAGCAAAAGCGCCGCCTCTCCTTTTGGGCGGCTCCTCCGTCGAAACAAAACCCACCTCTTGTACTACTTCGAGCATACCACATCCGACGCGCGGGTCCGGGCTTCGCGGCTTCGGGTTCGAGCTCACCCGTCGCGGCGCGTCGAAGCCAGGTTGGGCGTCACAGCCAGGAGCCCGCTCTCCTATCTATGGTCTGGCTCTCGATGCTCGCGGGCTTCGGGCTGCACCCTGCGGTCGCGCCCGTTCTTCGCTGCAAGCTTGCTGGCCCGACCCCCCATGCGCTGCCTCAGCTCCCCGAGCGCGGCCTCCGGGTCCGTCCCGCGCCTCTGGTGCCAGCGCCGGAACAGGGCCAGGTCGCGTTCCTGCTGGGCCTCGGTGTCCTCCTCGAGGATCTGGGCGTCGTCCGCGTTGAGGACCCGCCGCGCCTCCGCCTGCCGCACGCCGCCGCAAGCCTCGCACTTGATGCGCGCGATCAGGCGCCGGGTGGCGCTCAGGGCATTCTGCTCGGTCGGTGCAGCCTCCAGGCCCGGAGACTCGCCGTCTAGTGGGCGTATCAGCTCGTGGTACGGTGTGGGTGGATCTCGACGGTGCGCTGCTGCACGCGTCCTCCTTCCTGTGCGAGGAGTATAGCGCACCGCCCTACCGGACGAAGGCCGCTAAAGGGTAGTACCATGACCCCGGCGCGGTGGCGAGCACCCGGGAAGGGGCGGGTCATGCGAAAGAACCAGCGGGTGGCCGACATGGTAGAGGAGGTCCTGGCGCGCCAGGCGGTCGCCCGCGCCGTTCGGACGGGAGAGCGGTTCGAGGTCGCGCTGGAGGCGGTCCTCGGGACCGAGGCCGGCAGGCAGCTCGGGGAACTGCGCAGCGGGCAGCATCGCGATGAGAGGGCGCAGGATTGGCAGGAGGGCCTCCCCGAGGAGCGCCGCAGAAGGCGTGGGCGAGGGGGTTGAGCGAGCCCGGCGGTAGCAAGCCCCTACCGGAGGCCTGGATCGGCAGGGAGGTGGAGCTGATCTTCGTCTCGGGAAGCAGTACGGAGTACGCCGACGGGCGCCTCGAGGAGGTCAACGAGCGGGGGATCGTCCTGAGGGTGGAGGGCCACGGCGATCACCCCGCGCGGCCCCTGTTCTACCCGTGGGGCGCCGTCATCCAACTCTCGGAGACGTCGGGTTGAAGAGGGAGGTCCCGTAGTGCCCCTTAGCTCCTCGCAGCGGCGGGTGTTGGAGGATTGGATGCGCTCGAAAGCGATAGTCACGTGCCCGTGCTGCGGGCAAAACGGCGGGTGGCGCTTCGCCGAGGCCGCCTACGTCAGGGCCCTTCTGGAGGAGGGCGACGAGGACCTGACCGAGGGCGGCGGGGTGGTGAAGGTGGCCTGCGGCAACTGCGGGTACTTGATGCTCTTCGACGCCGAGACTGTCGGTATCAGGGGAGTGTGGGGGAGGGGGAGAGACCTGTAGCACCCGGGGAACGGCATAGCTTTCTCCGCAGGGCGCGGATTACTGGAAGGTGCCAAGCACCGCGCCCCACCGTCAGTCGTCAGGTTAACGGGGCGAGGTAGCGTAGCACCGCCCAGAAATGGCAGGCGCTCCCCGCCACCACGAAGAGGTGCCAGAGCTCGTGGAAGCCGAAGACCCCCGGCACCGGGTCGGGGCGCTTGAGGCCGTAGACCAGCGCTCCCACGCTGTAGGTCAGTCCCCCGGCGAGCACCCAGGCCATCCCCCCGGCCGGGACCGTGCGCAAGAGGGCCGGGACCGCGACCACGGCGATCCAGCCCATGCCAAGGTAGAGGAGCACCGACAGCCACCGCGGGGCGCCCATCCAGAAGAGTTTGAGCGAGATGCCGCACAGCGCGAGGCTCCAGACGAGAGCCAGCAGCCCCCACCTCCACCCGCCTTCCAGGGCCAGCAGGCAGAAGGGGGTGTAGGTGCCCGCTATGAGCACGAAGATGGCCACGTGGTCCAGCTTGCGTAGCCTGGCCACCCCAGCGGGAGAGAGGGGTAGGAGGTGATAGAGAGAGCTCGCGAGGTAGAGGGCGATCAAGCTCGAGCCGAAGATGCCGAAGGCCACTAGCTGGTCCACCCTTCCCGCGCCAGCCGCCGTAGCCACCAGCACGATGAGCCCCACGCAGGCGAGCAGAACTGCTGCCAGGTGGGTGAACCCGTTGACGGGCTCTCGTGGCCACTTTTTCGGTCTTCTACCCTTCCGCACCACGACGTCACCACTCGTCCGCTTGCCCGGTCCTGTTGGCAGTAAGGGTACCCCAGGGGGTTCTGCGCGTCATAACAAGAAGGTTCCTCGCTGCACAGGTAGAAGTGTGCAAGGCATCCTGGACACGTTGATGAAAGCCCCAAGGCAACCGCCGAACCCGCGCCGTTTGTTACGCCGCAACTTCCCCCTCTACGCGCGGCGGAACGAAACCGGTTAACGGACGCGCGTTGGGACTACCTCGACGAGCAGGGTCGCAGCAGAACGGCTACCGCTCCTTGCTCCGGCTCGAGGGTGAGGCGGAGCCCAGGATCCAGGTCGTCATAGAAGCTCCCTAGAGCAAGCGAGCGTTCGAGAACCGATGCTCTCCGAAGTTCGCCCCTGGCTCCTGGGGGTGGCATCATGGTGAGGCTGATGGCTACGGGAAATCCACCGGGTACGGGACTGCTGCGGTTGGCGGCCGTCATCCTGCTCATAGGGGGTCCGATCCTGGCGCTGGTCTTCAGGTCGTGGGGTCTGGGAGCCATGGTGTTCGGCCTCGGGGCGATCGTGCTGGGGATTCGGCAGGTCCGGCTCGGGGAGCATCGCAGCGACCGCTTCCTCGGGGTGGCGCTCTTGCTGGGCGGCGCGTTCACCGCGATAGACGGCTTGGTGCGCCTGCTCTCCGGAGCATTACCTTGATGGTGGACTGCCAATAACTGACGGGTCGACAGCGACGATCCTGACCACAGCCGGGGCAGCGTGAGAGCGCCGCGGCGGAGGTCGGACCCTTGCGTTTCATGGTGTGCTTTATGCCCTCGGGCAGATCTGGCATCCATAGCTAGACTTCTTGTCGGCGAACGAACCGTAGCGCCGGGGTAAGGGCGAGGCGATGATTCGACAAGATCATCCTCCGGGAAAGAACTGGGCCGGCAATTACACGTACCGGGCGGGGAGGCTGCACCGGCCGACGACGATCGAGCAGGTGCAGGAGATCGTCGCCGGCGCGCCCCGTGTGCGCGTCCTGGGTTCCCGGCACTCGTTCAACGACATAGCCGACTCCTCGGAGCTCGTCACGCTCGAGGATATGCCAGCGGACGTGGTATTGGACCATGCGGCGAACACGGTCTCCTTGAACGCGGCTCTGAAGTACGGCGAGCTGGTAAAGATGTTGAACGCCGAAGGCTTGGCCCTGCACAACCTCGCCTCGCTTCCCCACATCTCGGTCGGGGGCGCAGTCGCGACGGCGACGCACGGCTCGGGCGACGCGAACGGCAACCTCGCCACCGCGGTCGCGGGGCTCCAGCTCGTCACCTCGGAGGGTGAGATCGTCGAGGCCGCAAGAGGCGAGCCCGACTTCGACGGCCTCGTGGTCGGTCTCGGCGCTCTGGGCGCGGTAACCAGGATCACCCTCGACGTGGAGCCAGCTTACGAGGTGCGCCAGCGGGTCTTCGAGGGGCTGAGCTGGGATGCCCTCTTCGAGCACTTCGACGAGATCACCTCGTGCGGCTACAGCGTGAGCGTCTTTACCCGCTGGGGCGAGGCCGCGGGCCAGGTCTGGGTCAAGAGCCGGGTGACGGACGAGCCCGAGCGGGTAGAGGGCGACCTCTTCGGCGCGGTTGCGGCGACGGTTGACCGGCACCCGATCCTCGAGCTCGACGCTGCGCCGTGCACGCCACAGCTTGGCAGGCGCGGCCTCTGGTCCGACCGCTTGCCGCATTTTCGCATGGGCTTCACACCGAGCAGCGGCGACGAGCTGCAGGCGGAGTACCTGCTCCCGCGCCGCCACGCAGTAGAGGCCATAGAGGCCGTGCGCGCCCTCGCGGATGGGATCCGACCGATCCTGCACGTCTCCGAGATCCGCACGGTGGCCGCGGACCGGTTGTGGACTAGCATGAGCTGCGGGGAAGACGCCGTCGGCATCCACTTCACCTGGAAACCCGAGAGAGAGGCGGTCGAGGACATGCTCGTCCGGCTCGAGGCCGCGCTCGCCCCTTATCAGGCCCGCCCGCACTGGGGCAAGCTCTTCGACGCGGGGGCGGCGGTGATCGCCCCGCTCTACGAGCGCATGCCCGACTTCGTCCGTCTGGCCGGGCGGCTCGACCCGCGCGGAGCGTTCCGCAACCCGTGGCTAGAAGCCCACGTCCTCGGCGAGTCGTGAAGCGCGCGCCTCGGTGAGGCTACGTCTTGAGGCGGTACCCCGTCTTGAAGATCCACCACACCGCGATCAGGCAGATGGCGAGGAAGCAGACCGTCATGGCCAGGCTCAGGCCGACGCTCACGTCGGCGATCCCGTAGAAGCTCCAGCGGAAACCGCTGATCAGGTAGACGACAGGGTTGAAGAGGGTGACCGTCTGCCAGAACGGCGGCAGCATGTCCACGGAGTAGAAGCTGCCACCGAGGAAGATCAGGGGCGTGACTATGAGGAAGGGCACGAGCTGCAGCTTCTCGAAGCCCTCGGCCCAGATGCCGAGAAGGAAGCCGAAGAGGCAGAAGGTGACGGACGTGAGCACGAGGAAGGCGATCATCCACAACGGATGAGCTATCTCCAGGGGCACGAACAGGCCCGAGGTGGCCAGGATGATCAGGCCGATCATGATCGACTTGGTAGCTGCCGCCCCGACGTAGCTGATGACGATCTCGACGTAGGAGATGGGGGCGGACAGGATCTCGTATATCGTGCCCGTAAACTTGGGGAAGAAGATACCGAACGACGCGTTGGAGATGCTCTGGGTCAGGAGCGAGAGCATGATCAAACCCGGCACGATGAAGGCGCCGTAGCTGACGCCGTCGATGTCGGTGATGCGCGAGCCGATCGCAGCGCCGAAGACGACGAAGTACAGCGACGTCGAGACGACGGGCGTGACTATGCTCTGCAAGAGCGTGCGAAAGGTCCTAGCCATCTCGAACTTGTAGATCGCGCGTATCGCGTAGAAGTTCACCGGCCCTCCCTCACGAGGTCGACGAAGATCTCCTCCAGCGAGCTCTGCCTCGTCTGGAGGTCGTTGAACTTGATACCGGCCTTGCTGAGGTCCCTGAGCAGGGTGGTGATGCCGGTGCGCTCGGTCTGGGTGTCGTAGGTGTAGACTAGCTCGCTGCCGTCTTCCGCGAGCTCCAGACCGTAGCCGGCGAGCCCCTCCGGGACCTCGTCGAGCCTGTCGCGCAGTTGCAGCGTCAGGCGTTTCTGGCCGAGCGTACGCATCAGCTCGGCCTTCTCTTCGACCAGGATGATCTCGCCGTTGTTGATCACCCCGATCCGGTCGGCCATCTCCTCCGCCTCGACTATGTAGTGGGTGGTCAGGATGATGGTGACGCCGCTCCCGCGCAGCGAGCGGACCATCTCCCACATCTCCCGCCTCAGCTCGACGTCGACGCCGGCCGTCGGCTCGTCGAGGAAGAGGATCTGCGGTTCGTGCGAGAGGGCCTTGGCGATCATGACTCGGCGCTTCATGCCGCCTGAGAGCGTCATGATCTTGCTGTCCTTCTTGTCCCACAATGAGAGGTCCCTCAGGACCTTCTCGACGTAGCCGGGGTCCGGCGGTTTGCCGAACAGCCCCCGGCTGAAGTTGACGGTGGCCCACACGGTCTCGAACGCGTCGGTCGTGAGCTCCTGGGGGACGAGCCCGATCAGGGACCGGGTCTTGCGGTACTCGGTGATGATGTCGTGACCGCCGGCCCGCACGTCGCCTTCTGTGGGGTTGACGATCCCGCAGATGATGTTGATTAGCGTCGTCTTCCCGGCGCCGTTGGGACCGAGCAGGGCGAAGATCTCGCCCCGGCGGATCTCCAGGTTGATCTTCTCGAGCGCCTGGAACCCGGAGGCGTAGGTCTTGGAGAGGTTGGACACGGAGACTACGGGCTGCAAGACCACCTCGCTCTCGACCATCGTCAGTAGTTCGTCGTTCATTCAGCTCCTGTTTCTCGCGATAACCCGGCGGCGTCGTGCG
>DATACV010000108.1:0-4113 GCA_036258875.1 Rubrobacteraceae bacterium | reverse complement strand
ACTGGAGACTGTGGCCTGACCACTTTACCAGTCGCCGAATGGTATCAGCGGCGGGTGGTCAGGTCAAACCCATCTGGTGGTGATTGTAGCATTTTTTCTATGTTCCCGAGACGGCTCGAAAGTATGGCTCTGGCCGGTCCTTGGGGGGATTTTCAGCTGACGTCGCCGTAGATCAGGGACCTGACCAGGGACCGCCGGAAGTCATGTGGGGCGTGATCTAGCCCGCCGGCTTCGGGCTCGAGCCGCTCGACGAACTCGGCGGTGGGCACCAGCTCCACGTCTCCGGATGGCGGCGGGTCCACGGCGACGTGGGTGATGGAGGGGTCGCCTATGAGCAGCTGTATCAGGTCGGAGGCCGGGAGTTCGACTCCGTCCCAGTTCTCTCCCGGGCTCGGGGGCGAGCCGAGGGTTCGTATCGCGAAGTCTATGGCCTTCTCGCGGGAGTAGAACACCGGCAACAGGGCGCCATCCCGAACACCGAACAGGCCTATCGTGATCGGGCCCGCGTGCGGGCCTTCGGGGTAGTAGGCAACGAAGACGTGCCTCGGGGCCGGGGACGAATCCAAACCCTCTCCCCGCCTCGCGACTACTCGTCGCGGATCGTCAGCTCGCGGGCCTTGTCGAAGTCCTGCTCATAGAGCTCGTTCCAGTTGTGCACCGACTGCATGTGGTCCATGATCTCGGCCAGGACCTCGTCCTCAGTCTCCCCGCGGGCGACGAAATCGCAGTCGGGGTCCACCTCGAAGTCCCAGGTATCCTGGGCTTCCGTGCATGGCATTACCTTGGCCATCTCATCTCCTTTCCTCGCGTCGATCATAGCAGTACAGGTAGGACCTCTCAACAGCGGCGGGGTCCCAGACCGGGATTGAGGTCATACCTCTTGTGATAACATCCAGCGCGAGAACCCAGGAGAGAGAGTGTGCCGTCCGTCGGTGGACGGGACGTGCGGGGAACCACGGAGGTCAGCAGTTGAAGATCAACAAGTGGACCAGGCGGCACGCGGACGACCGGCCGCCGGAGGAGAGCGTCGCAGAGGAGGCAGCGGAAGGCCAGCCCCCCGACGGCCTCTCGGAGGCTGGCATACGGGAGGCGCTGCGCGACGTCAGGGACCCTGAGATAGGGCGGGATCTCGTCTCGCTCAACATGGTAAGGGGCGTAAAGATAGAGGACGGCGCCGTGAGCGTGGGCGTCGCGCTCACGACCGCGGGGTGCCCGATGAAGCATCGGATCACCACCGACGTCAGAGACAGGCTCATGCAGATAGAGGGCGTGCGGAACGTCGAGGTGGACTTCGGCGTGATGACCGACGAGGACCGTCAGAACCTGATGACCTCGCTGCACGGCGGCCCCGCGGAGCTCGCCCCGGCCTTCAAAGACGAGTCGAAGACGCGCGTGATCGCGGTCGTCAGCGGCAAGGGAGGCGTCGGCAAGAGCACGGTGGCCGTGAACCTTGCGGCGGCGCTCGATAGGGCCGGCCACTCGGTCGAGATCCTCGACGCCGACGTGCACGGGTCCTCGGTGCCGGTCATGCTGGGATCGCTCCAGAAGCCGAACGTGGTCGGAGGCGTCATCTTCCCAGTGGAGTCGCCGCAGGGGCTCAAGTTCATCTCCATGGGCAACTTCGTCGACGAGGGACAGGCCGTCATCTGGCGGGCCCCGATAGTCAACAAGGCCCTCACGCAGCTCATGCGCGACGTGTACTGGGACGAGCCGGACTTCATAGTCGTGGACATGCCGCCCGGCACCGGCGACGTAGCTCTCACGGTGGCGCAGATGATCCCCAAGGCCGAGGCCCTCGTCGTCACCACCCCGCAGGCCGACGCCGCGCGCGTCGCCGTCAAAGCCGGCAAGATGGCCGTGCAGGCGCACCTCAAGCTAGTGGGCGTCGTCGAGAACATGAGCCACGCCGTCTGCCCTGACTGCGGCAAGGAGATGAGGATCTTCGGCGGCGACGGCGGCGACAGGGTGGCCGGGGAGCTGGAGCAGAAGGTCCTCGGGCGCATCCCGATCCAACCCGACGCGAGCGGCGAGCCGGGTCGCTCGCTCTTCGAGGAAGGCACCGACCAGGCGCGCGTTTTCGATGAGATCGCGGGCAACATCGCCCAGACCAGGGTACGCCGGCGCCTGAAGGTTTTGTAGCCGGTCGGTACCGCAGCTAGTTAGCCAGAAGCGGCCCCGTGTGGGGCCGCTTCTTTTTCAGCCATCCGGTGCCTCTCCTCCACGAGGCTGGGCGAGGTTCGCTTGGGCTGCCGCCAGAGTGGAGACAGGTACGAGCCAGGGGCTCGCGCTGACGCCGTCGAGGCCCATGTCGTGGAAAACCTGTACGGAGTGGGGATCACCGCCGAGGTCGCCGGAGGCGAAGACGAAGACGTCGGGGTTGGACCTCCTGGCCCTCTCGAGCGCCTCCTCCACGAAGGTCTGTACTATCGGGTCCAGCGACCGGAACGGGTCGGCGCCCACGATGCCGAGATCCTCGTATGCCCCCATGAAGTGGCCGGTGTCGTCGCGGCTGACGGCGAGCACCGTCTGGGTCAGGTCGTTGACCCCGTAGGAGAGGAACTGCACCTCTCCGGAGAAGGTGTCGGCCGTCCTCACGGCGGCTGGCGTCTCGACCATCACCCCTACCTTGTAGGGAACCTCGATCCCTTCGGCCTCCACAACTGCCCGGGCCGCCTCGTGGATTGTCTCGACCACGCGCAGCGTCTCGGGGCGGTTTACGACCATCGGGATCTGGATCTCCGGCTGAACCTGGATGTCTTCCTGCATGCAGCGAGCCGCAGCAGTAAGTATTGCCTTCGTCTGGGAGCGGGCGATATCCGGCGCCAGCACGTACAGGCGCACGCCCCTGAAGCCGAGCATGGGGTTCGTCTCCTCGCGCACCTCGCAGCGGTGCCGGGTCTCCTCGAAGGAGAGCTCCATGAACCCCGCCACGCGGGCCATCTCGACCTCGCTGCGGGGCAAGAACTCGTTCGGCACGGGATCGAAGAGTCGTATCGTGGCCGGCCTGCCCTCCAGCAGCCGGAAGATATCTCCCGCGGCCTGCTCCATGACCGGATAGATCGAGTTCAGGGCTTTCTCGCGCTCCTCCTCACTCTGGGCCAGGATGAGGGCGGTGAACGCGGTGCGGCGCTCCTCGGGGCTGAGCATGTAGTGCTCGGTGCGGGCGAGGCCAACCCCTTCGGCGCCAAGAGTGAGCGCCACCTCGAGGTCTTCCTCGGTCTCGGTGTTGCACCGGATCTCTATGGCCTTGTGCTCGCGGGCCCAGCCGACCAGCCGCTGGAAAGCCTCGTACATCTCCTCACCCTCGGCGTCCACCTCCTCCCCTGCCAGCCTGGCCTTTATGGGCGAGGGCACGACGGGCAGGGCGCCTAAGAAGACCTCGCCCGTTGTGCCGTCGATGGAGATGACCTCACCTGGCGCTATCGCCTCCTCGCCGATGTACAGCACGCCGTGGCGCTCGTCGATCTCGACGCTCTCGGCCCCGACCACAGCGGCCTTGCCCATTCCCCGCGCGACGATGGCGGCGTGCGAGACCACCCCGCCCCTGGCGGTCAGGACCCCGTTGGAGGCGTGCAGGCCGCTCACGTCCTCAGGCGAGGTCTCGTGCCGCACCAGGATGATGTCGTGGCCGCGCTGGGAGAGGACCTCGGCCTGCTCGGGGTGGAGGGTGACCTCGCCCGTGGCGGCGCCAGCCGAGGCCGGGATGCCGGTGGCGATGAGCCGGCCGTCCTGGCGTGCCATCTCCTCCTCTTCGGGGTCGAAGGCCGGCTGGAGCAGCTCGTTCAAGCCCTTGGGGTCGCCGTACTTGAGCACGGCCTCTTGCGGCGAGAGGACGCCTTCCTCGACCATGTCGGTGACGATCTTGAGCGAGGCCCGGCCTGTGCGTCCGCCCAGAGCCCTTGTCTGCAGGATAAATAGCTGTCCGTCCTCGATCGTGAACTCCACGTCCTGCGGGTCCCGGAAGTGGTGCTCCAGGGCTTCTTGCACGGCGTAGAGCTGACGGTAGGCGCCCTCGAGCTTCGGGTCGCGCTCCATCTCCTCGATGGGCTTCCCGGCCCGGATGCCGGCCACCACGTCCTCGCCCTGCGCGTTGGTCAGGTACTCGCCCGTGAT
>DATACV010000107.1:0-12382 GCA_036258875.1 Rubrobacteraceae bacterium | reverse complement strand
GGACGTCTCATAGAGAGCGAGGCCGTCGCGGGGACCAGACCGCGCGGCGCCTCCGAAGCCGACGACGCCGAGCTGCGCGACGACCTGCTCCGCAGCGAGAAAGACAAGGCCGAGCACGAGTACGTCAGGGTCGGTATCCGGGAGGCGCTCGGGCCGCTCTGCGACGAGCTCGAGGTCGAGGACGACGTCTCCGAGATGAAGACCAAGAGCAGGCGCCACCTCGTCTCGCGGGTGCACGGGGTATTGCGCGAGGGCGTGGAGGACGCCGAGGTGTTGAGGGCGCTGCATCCCACGCCGGCGGTGGGGGGTTACCCCGGTGAGGGCGCGCTCCAGGAGATCCGCACCGCCGAGCCCTTCGACCGCGGGTGGTACGCCGGCCCGGTGGGTTGGATCGGGGCCGACGCCGCCGAGTTCGCCGTCGGCATCCGGTCCGGGCTCGTCCGCGGAGACAGCCTCGCCCTGTTCTCGGGAGCCGGGATCGTCGAGGGCTCCGAGCCCGAGGCCGAGTGGGCCGAGATCGAGCAGAAGATCGGCGACTTCACCGGGATGTTCGGGTTTGACCCGGCCCGCCGCGCCGCGCGCTAACCTCCTCTGGGCCACCCTCCTCGTCGAGGAGCTGCTCCGGAGCGGCGTGGGCTTCTTCTGCGTCGCGCCGGGCTCCCGCTCCACCCCCCTCGTCGCCGCGCTCGCGGCGAACGGGAGAGCGCAGAAGCTCGTCCACTTCGACGAGCGCGGCACCGCCTTCGCCGCCGTCGGATACGCGCGCGCCACGGGGCGTCTGGCCGCCTGGATCACGACCTCCGGCACGGCGGTATCCAACGGGCTTCCGGCGGTCGTCGAGGCTGCGACCGACGGTGTGCCCATGGTCCTGCTCACCGCAGACAGGCCGCCCGAGCTCCGGCAGACCGGCGCGAACCAGACCATCGACCAGCCGGACATCTTCGGCGACTACGTCCGCTGGCGCTTCGACCTGCCCGCTCCCGACGAGTCCGTGGACCCCGCGATGGTGCTCACGACCATCGACCAGGCTGTCTACCGCGCCCGCCGGGCCCCTAGCGGCCCCGTTCACCTCAACCTCATGTTCCGCGAGCCGTTCCTCCCCGATGCGGACGAGGAGCCGGGCGAAGAACTCGTCACCCCGGCTCGCTGGAGAGCGAGCGGTGAGCCGTTCACCCGCTACGCCGACACGAAGCCAGCCGTGGATCCCGACGAGGTGGAGCGTCTCTGGGAAGCGCTCCGCCCGGTGGAGCGGGGTCTCGTGGTTGCGGGTCGCCTCGCTTCGCGCAAGCAGGGAGAGGCCGTGCTGCGCCTGGTCGACTCTCTGGGCTGGCCGGTTCTGCCTGACATAGGGTCCCAGATTCGGCTCGGAGCCTCTTCGAAGAACCTCGTTCACTTCTACGACGCGCTGCTCGCGAGCGAGCCGTTCAAAGAGTCGCACGCCCCGCAAGCCGTGCTCCACTTCGGCGGGCGCGCTCTCTCCAAGCGGCTCGAGCAGTTCCTCGCTCGGAGCCGCCCCGACCCCTACGTCGTAGTGCGCGAGAACCCCTTCCGCCTCGACCCCGGCCACAGGGTAACGCACAGCGTCGAGGCCGACGTGCCGGCCCTCTGCGCCGCGCTCGCACAAGCCGCCGAACGGCGTCCTCCCTCATCTGATGAGCCCTGGACGGCTACCTGGAGCGAGGCTTCGGGGCTGGTCGCCGACTATCTGGAGAGCTCCTTCGCGGACACGAGAGACCTGAACGAGCCGCTGATCGCGCGCCTCGTCTCGCGGCACGTCCCCGAAGGGCACGCCCTGTGCGTCGCGAGCAGCATGCCGATACGGGACCTGGACACCTTCGCGGCGCCGGACGGTGTTCCCGCGCCGGTGGCCGCCAACCGGGGCGCGAGCGGCATAGACGGGACGGTGGCGACCGCGGTCGGTTACGCCCGCGGTTCGGAGAGACCCGTTACCCTCCTAATCGGGGACCTCGCGCTCTTGCACGACCTCAACTCGCTCGCCATGCTGCGCGACCTCCCCGTGGTCGTGGTGGTGCTCAACAACGACGGTGGCGCGATCTTCTCTTTCCTCCCCGTCGCCCGCCACGAGGAGTTCTTCGAGCCTTACTTCGGCACGCCGCAGGGTCTCGGCTTCCAGCACGCGGCGGCCATGTTCGGCCTCCGCTACGAGCGTCCCGAGACGCCCCCAGGCTTCGTGGAGGCTTACAGCGCGGCCTGCGGCCGGGACGGACCGACCCTGATCGAGGTTCGGACTGATCGCGAGGAGAACGTGGCGCTGCACCGGAGCCTGTTGGCGGAGATCCCGGGTCCAGGTCGATTGAGTCCGGGGTGAGCAAGGGTGTGCCGGTGGACCGAGGGGTTTGGCTCGGCGCTTCGCGCCCGGTAGGATACCGGCAGGAACGTCGATCGACGAAAGGGGAGGAGCATTGAGCGGAGAGCGGAACAGGGACGTCGAGAAGGTCTACTCCACGGAAGAGTTCGTGGCGAAGTTGCGCAGGCTGGCCGACGCCCTCGAGACCGGCGAGAGGTTCGAGATCCAGGTAGCCGGAGAGAGGATCTACGTGCCCGCTCGCGCCGAGTTCAACGTCGAGCACGAGCGGGAGGGGAACGAAGAGGAGCTCGAGTTCCAGCTCAAATGGACCAACGATTGATCGTACCTTCCCCGGCCCGCTAGCCGCGAACCTCGCGGGGCCGCCGGAGAAGATCCGCGCTTGATCCCGTGACCGGGCTGAACCACGCCATCTCCGGCGATCCCGGTCGCCCGCCGATCCTACTCCTGCACGGTTTCATGGGATCGGCGTCGGACTGGCGCGGCGTAGTCGCGGCCCTCGGAGGGGAGTACCGGTGCCTCGCGGTCGACCTGCCGGGACACGGCTCCTCGCTGGGGCTGTCGCCGGATGCCTACACCATCGAAGGGTCGGTTCGGGTGCTGCTGGATCTGCTCGACGGGTTCGAGATCCCACGCCCCGCGCTCGTCGGCTACTCGATGGGCGGACGGCTCGCGCTCTACCTCGCGCTGCGCCACCCCGAGCGTTGCTCGGGGCTCTTCGTGGAGTCTGCCTCGCCGGGCATCGAGGACCCGAAGGAGCGGCGGGCGAGGCGTCAAGCCGACGAGGAGAGGGCGAGCCGCCTCGAGGCGGGCGACCTGATGGGTTTCCTGAGAGACTGGTACCGGCAGCCGCTCTTCGCGTCGCTCGCGCGGCACGAAGAGCTCTTGGAGCAAACCATCGAGGCGCGGCTGCGCAACGATCCGCGGGAGCTTGCGCGCTCGCTCAGGCGCATGGGAGCCGGGAGAGCGCCCTCACTCTGGGGCGAGCTGGCGGCGCTCCGGGTGCCGGCGCTGGCGGTCGCCGGGGAGCTCGACGAGAGGTACGTCGAGATCTCCGCCCGCATGGCGACCCTCAGCCCCCGTGTGCGGGCCGCCGTCGTCCCCGGCGCCGGTCACAACGTGCGCCTCGAGAACCCGGAAGCTTACCTCGCGGCGCTGAAGCGCTCTCTGGAGGCCGCCTAGAGGGCCTACCTCTTGGGTTGGGTGAGGCTGAACCAGTTACCCGAGTTGTCCTTCACGATGGCCTCGGTACCGTAGAACTTCTCTTCGGGGGGCGAGACGAACGCGACACCCTGCTTGCTCAGGCGCTCGTAGTCGCCTCGCACGTCGTCGGTCTCGAACACGCCGATCCCGATGGCCCCGCCCCGGACCAGCGCCTTCATCTGCTCCGCCGCCTCGGCGTCGAAGACGGGCCCGGGGATTATAGGCATCAGGACGATCTCCAGGTCCGGTTGTCCCTTGGGGCTAAGAGTCAGCCAGCGGACGCTGCCCTCTTCGGTCATGGGCAGGTCGGTACGCACCTCGAACCCTAGAGTGTCGCGGTAGAACCCGAGGGCTTCATCCTGGTCGATCACGTAGATCGTCGAGTGGCTCTGGCGCTGGATCACGGCTCTCCTCCCGGTCTCTTGGCTCGGCCTGAAGATAGCACCGGCGGCCCGCGATCCGCTTCTCGAAAGTTGCGCTTATGCCGCCTCGGGAGACCCGCAGATCATCGCGAAGAAGCACGCCGGGACGAACAACGGGCGGACCGCTCGCGGGACCGCGATGCTCGACCGGACCTGGCGCCGGTACTCGGAGGGGGACAGACCTACCCTGTGCGAAAACAGCGTGCTGAAGCTGCCCAGGCTGGAGAACCCCACCTCGAAGCACGCCTCGGTGACGTTGTGGCTCCCCCGTGCCAGCAGCGTCTTCGCCCTCTCTATGCGCAGACGCGTAAGGAACTCGTGCGGGGTCTCACCGTAGGCCAGCTTGTGGACGCGCAGGAAGTGGTAGGGGGAGAGGTTGGCGTGGGCCGAGATCTCCGGAAGGCTTACGGGGCGGCCGTAGGCGTGCCGCATGAAGTCCCGGGCGTGCGCGAGGCTCCTGTGAGTCTGCGGGTGCACGTCGAAGCAAGAGTACATGAGTTCCCGCGGAATCAAAGAGCTTTTCGGTGGGGCGAGACCCACCACCAGCGCCTCGGCTCGACTGCAAGGGCCACTCGAACACCTATAATCCACCCCATGACTGAGATCAGCTGGGAACAGGCCGGAGAGTTCGAGGACATCAGGTACCACAAGGCTGAGGGGATAGCGAAGATCACGATCAACCGCCCCGAGGTCAGGAACGCCTTCAGGCCGCTTACGGTAATTGAGATGCAGCGGGCCCTCGAAGACGCCCGCGAGGACCACGAGGTGGGCGTCATCATCCTGACGGGGGAGGGTACGGAGGCGTTCTCCTCGGGCGGGGACCAGAAGGTGCGGGGGGACGCCGGGTACCTCGAAGACCCCGACGACCCCAGGCGCACCCCCGGCGGCGCGTCGGTCGGGCGCTTCCACGTCACGGACCTTCACGTCCAGATCCGGCGGTGCCCCAAGCCCGTGGTGGCGATGGTCGCCGGGTACGCGGTCGGCGGAGGCCACGTGCTGCACGTGATCTGCGACCTCACCATCGCGGCGGACAACGCCCGTTTCGGGCAGGTCGGCCCGAGGGTAGGCTCCTTCGACGGCGGCTACGGTGCCTCCGTCCTCACCCAGCTCGTCGGGCCCAAGAAGGCCAAGGAGATGTGGTTTCTCTGCCGGCTGTACTCGGCGGAGGAGGCCCTTCAGATGGGGCTCGTCAACGCGGTCGTGCCGCTTGCCGAGCTGGAGGCCGAGACGGTGCGCTGGTGCCGGGAGATGCTGGAGCGCTCGCCGTTCGCGCTGCGGCTGCTGAAGGCGAGCTTCCACGCACACGAGGACGGGTTCGCCGGCATACAGCAGCTGGCCCACGACGCGAACCTCCTCTACTACGGGAGCGAAGAGGCCCGGGAGGGGCGTGACGCCTACAAAGAGAAGCGCAAGCCGGACTTCTCGCGGTTCCCCCGCCGCCCGTAGGGTGACGTGAGGCTCGCCGGTCTCCGGCTCTACCGATACGACCTTCCCCTAACCGGGCCCCTGGAACTGAAGCTAACCACGTTGCGCCGCCGCGAGGGCCTGCTCGTGGAGCTGGTCGGCGACGGTGGAGCGGCCGGGTGGGGCGAGGCCGCGCCGCTCCCCGGCTTCAGCCGCGAGGGCACAGACGACGCGGTCCGGCAACTGCGGGGGCTGGCGGCTTCGATGGTGGGCCGCGAGCTGACGGACGACTGGGTCGACCCGGACGGAGAGCTCCGGCGCGAGCTGGACGCGATGGGCCTCTTCCCGTCGGCGCGCTGCGGGCTCGAGCTTGCGCTCTGGAACCTCTGCGCCGCGTGGCGTGGCAGGCCGCTGCCCGAGCTGGTCGCGCCGCGTCCGAGGGCGAGCGTGCCGGTAAGCGCCCTGATCTCCTCTCCCGGCCACGCCGTCGAAGAGGCGCATCTGGCGCGGGCTGCCGGCTACGAGGCGGTGAAGCTCAAGGTCGGCGGGCGGGGTATCGAAGAGGACGCAGAGCTCGCTCGCGCGGTGCGCGAAGCGCTTGGTGGCGCCGTGGCGCTGAGGCTCGACGCCAACCGGGCCTGGGGCTTCGAGGAAGCCGAGGAGTTCGCTCGCGCTACCGCGGACCTGTCCTTCGAGTACGTCGAGGAGCCGCTCGCAGATCCGGCACGGTTGCCTCTCCTGGCGCGGCGCCACGGCCTGCCGGTGGCGCTGGATGAGTCGCTCTCCGAAACCGAGCCGGAGGAGCTGGAGAAGCACGGGTACGCGCGGGCCGTCGTGCTAAAGCCGACGCTGCTCGGGGGGATGACTCGAACCTTACGCTTCGCGCGCGTCGCCTCGCGCCTCGGGGCGCGGCCCGTCCTGAGCTCCGCCTACGAGACCGGGGTCGGGACGTCGGGCCTTGTGGCGCTCGCGGCAGGGATCGGCGACGAGGAGGTACCGGCGGGGCTGGACACGTACCGTCGTCTGGCCGGGGACGTGTTCGAACCACCCCTGGAGCTACCGGCACCGCGCGTAGACGTCCGGGCGCTCTTCGAGGGACGGCGCGAGATCGAACGCCGCCTGCTCTTCCCCGTCGGGTAGCATGGGGCCAGTGAACGACGCGACCCGTATAGCCTGTCCCCTGCGGTCGGCGGCGAGGCGTTCGCCCGACGCCCCTGCCCTCGTCGGCGCTGGCGTATCGCTGACCTACGGGGATCTGGACCGCCGGGTGTCGGCGTCGGTGACGAGGATCCGGGGGCTAGGCCTCGGGGTGGGGGATCGCGTCGCGCTCTACCTCCCCAAGAGCGAGAGGTACTTCGTGCTGTTGCTGGCCCTGGTGCGGGCCGGATGCGTCGCCAGTCTCCTTAGCACGCGCCTGCCGGCCAGGGGCGCCGCGCCGCTGCCGGAGAGAACCGGTTGTCGCGCCCTGGTCTCTACCTCCGAAGAAGCGCTCGAGGCGGCAACCGTGTGGACGCTGCGACCGCAGGACCTGCTCGCCGGCGAGGCAGCGTCCGGATTGTCGCAGCCCCTCGAGGAGCTCTGGACCCGGCGGGACCAGCCCTCCACCGTCGTCTTCACCTCTGGCAGCGCAGGCGCCCCGAAGGCCGCGCTGCACACCTTCGGCAACCACTACCTCAGCGCGTCGGGCTCGAACGCGAACATCTCCCTCGATCCGGGCGACCACTGGCTGCACTCGCTGCCTCTCTACCACGTCGGCGGGCTCTCCATCCTCTTCCGGTGCCTGCTCGCCGGGGCTACCGTGGCGCTGCCGGAGCCCGGCGTACCGCTCGCAGAAGCCATCGCGCAGAGCGGCGCCACGCACGTCTCCCTCGTCTCCACCCAGCTGCTGCGGCTGCTGCGCGAGGAAGAGTTCGTCGGGACGGGACTCAAAGCGATCTTGCTCGGGGGAGGTCCTATGCCGGTTTCCCTCGTGGAGGAGGCCCACGCTCGCGGGCTCCCGATCCACACGAGCTACGGCCTCACCGAGATGGCTTCGCAGGTCACAACCACGCCGCCTGGCGCCTCGCCGCGGGAGCTGCGCACCTCCGGCCGCCCGCTGCCCCACCGCGAGGTCGCCATCTCCGGCGAAGGCGAGATACTCGTGCGGGGGGAGACGCTCTTCGCCGGCTACGTCGAAGGCGACGCGGTGGACCGCCCGCTGGACGCGGACGGGTGGTTCCGTACCGGGGACCTCGGCGAGTTGGACGCAAACGGTTATCTGAACGTCCGGGGGCGCAGGGACAACCTCTTCGTCTCCGGCGGGGAGAACATCCAGCCCGAGGAGGTGGAGGACGTCCTCTGTCGCCTCGAAGGCGTCGAGGAGGCGGTGGTCGTGCCCGTCCCCGACGTCGAGTTCGGGTATCGCCCGGTCGCCTTCGTGCGGACGCGGAGCGGTATCGTGGAGGGTGAGACGCTGGCACGCGCGCTGGTGAACGTCCTGCCGAGGTTCAAGGTCCCGATCTCCTTCCACGCGTGGCCGGACGAGGAATGGGGTGGGGGCATGAAGGTGGACCGGGCGACTCTGCGCGAACGCGCGCACCGGCTACGCCGCGCAGGTTGAAGCCCGCCGCGGCCGGCGGGGCTTTCCGGCGCCGACTCTTAGGCGAGAACCAAAGTTGTGCACACCGCGCCGGAGGCCCTACGTGTTGGGGCGGAGCGCCCCTGGCTAGAGGCCCGTGGGCGCGCGGTCGAGGCGGGCTGCCCCGCTCTTTACGGCGGCCTCCCGCACGGCCTCGGCGACCTGCATGTGCACGCTCGGGTCCAGGGCGTCGGGGACCAGCTCCGAGCCGGTGGTCAGCGAGGCGAGGACCTCGGCGGCGGCGATCTTCATCTCGGGGTTGATCTGCTTCGCGCCGGAGAGCAGCGCGCCGCGGAAGATGCCGGGGTAACCGAGGACGTTGTTCACGCTCTTGCCGTCGGCGGCGAAGGCGGCGCCCGCCGCGAGGGCGTCCTCGGGCTCTATCTCGGGGTAGGGGTTTGTGATCGCCAGGATCACCTGCCCCTCGCGCACCATCTCGGGCTCTATGAGACCCGGCACGCCAGTCGTCGCGACCACCACGTCGGCCTCGTTCATGACCGTCTGCATGTCAGTGATCTCCACGCCCCTCGCGCGGGCGCGCTCGTGCGAGAGCGGGTTCGGGTCCGAGGCGAGCACCCTTCTGGCCCCGGCGTCCACCATGAGGGCGGCGATCCCGAACCCCGCGGCGCCGAGCCCGATCTGGCCCACCACCTCCTCTTCGAGCGCGAGCCCGGCGTGGCGGCACGCGACGAGCGCGGCCCCGAGCGTTACGACGGCCGTGCCGTGGACGTCGTCGTGCATCACCGGTTGGGGGAGCCTCTCTATCAGGCGGGCCTCTATCTCGAAGCACTCCGGCGCCGAGATGTCTTCGAGGTGGATCCCGCCGAAGGTAGGCGAGATGCGAACCACCGTCTCGACGAACTCGTCCACGTCTTTGGTGTCTATGAGGATGGGCATCGCCGAGACCCCGGCGAGCTGGTGGTAGAAGACCGCCTTGCCCTCCATGACCGGCATCGCGGCGACGGGCCCGATGTCTCCGAGCCCGAGCACCCTGGTCCCGTTCGTGCAGATCGCGACGCTGCGCCCGATCATGGTCAGCTCGCCCACTAGCGAGGGGTCCTCGACGATGGCCTGGCACGCCCGCGCCACCCCCGGGGTGTACACGTCGCGCATGTCCTGCACCGTCCTCACCGGGTGGGCCGACTCGATCACCAGCTTCCCGCCCTCGTGCTTGAGGAGCGCCCGGTCGCGAGCCCACACGACCTCGACGCCGTCCAGGCCGTTCAGCAGCCCGGCGATACGCTCGGCCTGGTCGCGGTCCTCGACCTCCAGCGTGATCTCGCGCACCGAAGACTCGCGGCCTACGTTGATGGTAGTCACGTCCCCGATGAGGCCGTTACCCTCGGCTATCGTCCCGGCGACCTGCGCGAGCTGGCCGGTGCGGTGCGGGAGCTTTATGCGGTAGGTGTAATCGAGCGGCACGGCGAACCCCCTGACGTCCCCTACAGTCCCTCTCTAATAATCCCGCCACACAACGGGAACTAAACTACCCCACGCCCGAATTGTATAGGGTGCCCATGCCCGGCGCGGATGTGTCTCATCCGAACACGCCGTTTTCGTTACCGGACGACGGCGACGGCCTCGATCTCGATGAGCAACCGGGGGTCTATGAGGGCGGAGACCTCGACCATCGAGGAGGCCGGGAAGGGCTCCTCGAAGTAGCGCCTCCTGACCTCGTGGATCTCGTCGTAGAGCCCCATGTCGGTTATGAAGACCGTAACCTTGACGATGTCCTCCATCCCGCCGCCGGCCTCCTCGACCACCGTCTTGACGTGCTCGAGCACGGTCTCGGTCTGGAGCTTTATGTCCCCCTCGCCGACCACGTTCCCGTCGGCGTCGAACGAGACCTGCCCGGAGACGTAGACCGTCCTCCCCGAAGGTGCCTCGACCCCGGAAGAATAGGCGCCCCCGCCCTTGGGCGCGGGCAGACTGGGGTGCGAGATCTGGGTTCTGGCCAAAGCGTCCTCCTCTCCTCGCCTTCGGCACACACAGTAGCACCCCGCGGGTCCTCCGGCTGGTGTAAACTCGCCCGCGGGGCAAACGGTCTCGCGAGGAGGACCTCATGCAGCGCACGTTCGACGTAGCGGCCGTCCGCGGGCAGTTCCCGGCGCTCGCGAGGACGCACAACGGGCACAGAGTCGTCTACTTCGACGGGCCGGGCGGCTCGCAGGTAGCATCAAGCGCCATCGAAGCGGTCTCCGGCTACATGACCCGCGGCGGCGCCAACCTGCACGGCCCCTTCCCGACGAGCGTCGAGACCGAGGAGATCCTGCGCGACGCCCGCCGCGCCTCCGCCGAACTCCTCGGCGCAGAGCCCGACGAGATAGCCTTCGGCGCCAACATGACGACCCTCACCTTCGCCGTCTCGCGCGCCCTGGCGCGCACGTGGGACGCAGACTCCGAGATCGTCGTCACCGAGCTCGACCACCGCGCGAACGTGGACCCCTGGCTGCTGGCGGCCACCGAAAGGGGGGCAAAGGTCCGCTGGGTCAGGGTCGACCCCGAGACGCTCACGCTGGAAGGTGAGGACATAGAGCGGGCGATCACAGGCGAGACCAGACTCGTGGCCGTCGGCCTCGCGTCGAACGCCGTCGGCACCGTCAACGACGTGGCCGCCGTAGCGGACCTGGCGCAACAGGTGGGGGCGGTCGTCGCGGTCGACGCCGTGCACGCCGTGCCACACATCCCCGTGGACCGGGACGAGATCGGGGCCGACGTCCTCACCTGCTCGGCCTACAAGTTCTTCGGCCCGCACGTCGGCGTGACCGCCGTGAAGCGCGACCTCCTCGAGACTCTAGACACCTACAAGGTCGAGCCCGCCCCCGACTACATCCCGGACAAGCTCGAGACCGGCACCCAGAACCACGAGGGGATAGCCGGCGTCAAGGGCGCCGTGGACTTCATAGCCTCGCTGGGTACTGGAGCGTCCCGGCGAGAGAGGCTCGTCTCCGGGATGCAGATCATCGAGGAGTACGAGGCCGACCTGGCGGCGAAGTTCCGCGCGGCGCTGCGCGAGATCCCCAGGGTAGAGCTCTACGCCGCCCCCGAGGGCGTCCGCAAGACCCCGACCGTCGCGTTCAGGATGGAAGGGCACACCCCCAGAGAGGTCACCGAGCACATGGCCGAGAGAGGCTTCTTCGTCGCCGACGGCCACTTCTACGCCTCGACGTTGGCGAGGAGACTGGGCATCCACGACAAGGGAAGTTGGGTCCGCGCGGGCCTCGCCCCTTACAACACCGAAGACGAGGTCGAGGGGTTCATCGAGGCGCTGGCGCGGTTCGCGTAGCCCCGCTCACCGCGAACTCCGGCGGGGCCTCTATCGTGGGCCCGCCGGGGAATCTTGATCCTAGCGTGGGGTTAGCCGGCTGCGGCTAGAGCGCGACGCACTGGCCCTCCTTGTCGCCGGCCTGGTTGCCGCCGCCGGTGGGGGGCGGGTTGTTCTGCTTGCACTGCAGGTTCTCGGCTATCCGGTTATTCTGGAGCACCACCCCGCCAGTGTTCTGGAAGACCTGCAAATTGGCGAGGATGGTGCTGCCTCGCGCGACCATCTTGGCCCGGTTGGCCTCGAACTGGAGGTCGCCGTTGATGCGGGTCTGGATGACCTTGCCGGTGCCGCCGCTCAGGCCATTCTCGAGCTGGACGCTGCCGCCGACCCGCGAGCCCTCGCGCAGGGTGATGGACTGGAAGCCCTCGCTCTGCACGTTGCCGATGACCCGCACGCCGCTGGCGACGAGCCTTGCCCCGTTCTCGACCTTTACGGTCCCCTGCACCTTGGTGCCGTTGAGCGTACACGACGCGTTCTGCGGGACGCGCAGGTTGTCCACCGTCGTCGGGCCAATGGTCCCCCGACACACCCTCTCCTCGGCCAGCGCCACGGGGGCCATCACCGCCAGGGCCAGAAGCCCTGCGAACGCTGCGGCCACTATCCTCTTCAGCAACATCTCACTCCTTTTTCCCTTTGCCGCCTGCTCCTCATAGATGTGGGGGCGCCTCTCGCGAAATACACGAATATCTGTCTCTAACACCGCGCCGACTCCGCTGATCCACGCTTGCAGCATAAGTGAGCCGCATTACCGCCCCGTTAGAGACGGGTTAGAAGTCTCTAATGTAACAAAGTGTTTACATGAGAAGGGTACGCGGGTAGTGCTGCTGCACCCGAGTATCCGGCGGCTTACGTCTCACCCCAAACTTCTGATATACTGAAGAAGCAAGGTAAGGTGGGTTACAGCAGATGAAGCGCCACCCGACATTGAGACGGGTGGCATTTTGTTTGTTGGGCCCAGGAACACGAAAGGGGCTCCAGTATATGGCCCAA
Source organism: Rubrobacteraceae bacterium (assembly GCA_036258875.1). Classification (GTDB taxonomy): domain Bacteria; phylum Actinomycetota; class Rubrobacteria; order Rubrobacterales; family Rubrobacteraceae; genus JALYGY01. The sequence continues at coordinate 95 of DATACV010000107.1, read as the reverse complement.
GGAACGGTGAAGTGGTTCAGCGACGAGAAGGGCTACGGCTTTATCTCCCCGGACGACGGGGGTGAGGATCTCTTCGTGCACCACACGGGTATAGC
>DATACV010000106.1:0-2288 GCA_036258875.1 Rubrobacteraceae bacterium | reverse complement strand
GTTGATTAGGAGCATGACCGGGATGATGGCGAAGCACACAACCGCCAGCCGCCAGTCCAGGACGAGCATCGCGACCACTATCCCGACGAGGCTGAACAGCGAGCCGATGATCTGGGTGATGCCCTGCGAGAGGAGCTGGTTCAGCGTGTCCACGTCGTTGGTCACCCGGCTCATGAGATCCCCGGCGGGATGACGGTCGAAGTACTTCAACGGGAGGCTCTGCAGCCGCTCGAAGATCCGCCGCCGCAGGGAGGCCAGCACGCTCTGCCCGACCGTGCCGACCTGTCGGATCTGACCCCGCGTAGCGAGCGTCCCCGCGACGTAGACCCCGAAGAGGAGCGCCATCGTTCCGTAAAGGCCTCCGGGGTCGTCGCCCAGGATGTTCCGGTCTATGGCGCGGCCGATGAGCCACGGGCCGCCCGCCTGCGAGAGCGCGCCGATCACCACGAGCACGAGGGCGAGGGCCAGCGAGCCGCGGTAGGGCCGCAGCTCGCCGAGCAGCCGCCGCGCCGTCTCGCCCCTGTTCTCCGCCCGCTCCTGGGGCGTGCGGGCGATGGACTCTATGCTGCGCATCGCCACCTCAGCCTCCGCTCCCGTCTCCGGGGGGCAGCTCTCGGGAGGTCTCGCCCGCGGCGACGGGCTCGGTCAGGACCTGGGAGCCAAGTATCTCGTTGTAGAGCTCGCTCGTGAGGAGGAGCTCGTCGTGGGTGCCAATGGCGGCGATCCCGCCCCCGTCCAGGACGAGGATGAGGTCGGCGTCGCGCACGGTCGAGATCCTCTGAGCAATGACGAACACGGTGCGGTGGCCCTCGCGCATCAGCCGGTCGAGGGACTCCTGGATCGCCGCCTCGGTCTCGGCGTCCACCGCCGAGGTGCTGTCGTCGAGGATGAGGAGCCTCGGGTCTATGAGGAGCGCCCGCGCTATGGCTATGCGCTGGCGCTGGCCACCCGAGAGCCCGACCCCCCGCTCGCCGATGACGGTGTTGTAGCCTGCGGGGAGCGCGCGGATAAACTCGTCTGCCTGCGCTGCCAGGGCCGCGGCCTCGATCTCCTCCTGTGTCGCGTCCGGCTTGCCGTAGGCGATGTTGTCGCGCACCGGGCCCGAGAAGAGCAGCGGGGACTGCATGACGATCCCGATCTGGCTTCTCAGGCTCGCGAGCGTCACGTCGCGCACGTCGAAGCCGTCGAGCCGGAGGCTTCCCCCCGTCACGTCGTAGAAGCGCGGGATCAGGTTGACGAGCGTGGACTTGCCCGAGCCGGTGGTGCCGAGTATCGCCACCGTCTGTCCCGGCTCGGCCGAGAAGCTTATGCCCCGCAGGATCTCGCGCTCGTCGCCGGGGTAGCGGAAGCGAACCCCGTCGAACTCGACGCGGCAGCGGATAGGGGGGAGGGGGACGGCGTCGGGCGCCTCCTCGACCTCGAGCGGCGCGTCGAGGACCTCGAAGACGCGTAAAGATGAAGCCCCGGCGCGCGAGATGCCCGCGGCGAGGAAACCTATCGTGAAGATCGGAAAGAGCAGGAAGCCGAGGTAGGTGTTGAAGGCCACCAGCTCGCCTATCGTGAGCCGGCCGGAGATCACCTGCAAGCCGCCGAAGAGCACGATGATCAGGGTCCCCACGTTCGCGAGCAAGAAGACGAACGGGAAGTTGTTCGCGAAGGTGCGCACCGTCTGGAGGTTCTTGCTCAACAACTCGTCGTTCACCGAGCGGTAACGCGCGACTTCGTAGTCTTCGCGGGCGAAGGTCCGGATCACCCGTATCCCCGCCAGATCTTCTTGCAGCACGGAGTTGAGCTGCCCGAGCGTCTGCTGGACCTCGCGGAACAGAGGTCCGATCCTGCGCACGAAGCGCAACAGAAGCACGAAGATCACCGGCACTACGGAGAGGGCCAGGAGCGCCAGTTGCCAGTCTAGGAGGATCAGGAGGATGGTAGTGCCGATGAGCATCACGACCGCCGCGGCCAGCTGGACGGCCCCGGTACCCGCGAAGCTCCGGATCTGCTCGACGTCGCTGGTGAGCCGCGTGACGAGCTGGCCCGTCTCGACTCTGTCGTAGTAGGCGAACCCGAGGCGTTCGATCTTCGCGAACAGGTCGTTCCGCAAGTCGTAGGCCACCCCCTGCGACGCCCGCTCGGCCAGATACCCCTGCAAGAAGGTGAAGAGCCCCCGCATAAGCGCCGCCGCCGCGAGCCCGCCGACCGCGAGCAAGATGATGTTCAACGCTCTCGGGACTATACCCTCGTCTATTGCGATCCGGATCAACTGCGGCGCCGTCAGGCTCGCCGCCGAA
>DATACV010000105.1:0-9426 GCA_036258875.1 Rubrobacteraceae bacterium | reverse complement strand
GCATGGCCTTCGATCCCGACGCTGCCGGCACACGCTTCCGCATACACGATGTGGGTCAGATGAAGTGGGAGGAGATCGACGAGGGGAAGAGGAAGGCTGACTACGCCTGGAACTTCTGCGAAGGCCGCCACGATAATCCCGACCGCCCAGGCTCCAAGAACTGCGCCCTGGCGCCCTTCACGCCCCCCATCCACGAGTACAGCCACAAAACCGGGTGCAACTCGATCACCGGGGGTGCGTTTGTGCCGAACGCCGGCTCCTGGCCTGACTCCTACGATAACGTCTACCTCTTCAGCGACATCATCTGCGACAAGATCTTTATGCTCAAGCCCAAGAGTGGGGGAGGGTTCGCGCAAACCCTATTCGCGAACGATCCCGGGGCAGGCGGCCCTGTCGCCATGACCTTCGGTCCCCACGGGAGCGACGGCACGGCCCTCTACTACACGACCTTCGCCGAAGACGGGCTGGTGCGCCGCATAACCTACCGCGGCAACTAGGTACTGGCTGCCGGGAGAAGCAGGTCTGGAGAGACGCTCGCAAGATCGGCCAACCGGTTCGTGCGGGGCCACCTCTGGCTGCTCTCCGCCTGTGGCGGTTGTCCTGAGCCATGGCACGACTCGGCGCGGTGAGATATTGCGAGGTACGAGGCCTGCGTAGAGATGGTCATGGTCTACACTACGACAAGCAGTCGCCGGCGTAAATTTGTATAGTGCCCGGCGAGAACGCGCCCAAGAGGACAGAGGGTTTTGAGCGAGCAATTGATCATCGCTGGTTTCCACCGCAGCGGAACGTCTGCCACCGCCCGGTTGTTGCACCGGGCGGGGCTCTTCCTCGGCGACGAGCTGCTCGAGCCGCTCCCGTCCAATCCCTACGGGCACTTCGAGGACCGTGAAGTCGTGGACCTGCACCAGCGGATCCTCTACGGCAACGAGCGCACATGGCTCGTCGACGAGCCGTTCTTGCCAGTGGTGACACCCGCCCACTGGCAGAAGATGCGCCAGATCATAGAGCGCCGGAACACCGAGCACGCGCTGTGGGGCTTCAAGGACCCGCGGGCTTGCCTCTTTCTCATGCTCTGGAAGTACCTCATCCCGGACATGAAGGTCCTGCTCGTCTACCGGCGCTTCTCGGAGGTGACCCGCTCGCTCGGGCAGCGCCACTCGACCGAGCTGTTCCTGAACCGCGGCAACCAGCTCGTGCACGAGCGCTTCTGGAAGGAGCCGGACCTCGCCCTCAAGATGTGGCTCGTCCACAACAACGCGTTGCTCGCGTTCGCCCGCGCCTACCCGGAGGACACCCTAGCGCTGTCGATGGAGATGATCCGGGACGGCTTCCCGCTCGTGTGGGCCATAAAGCGGCGCTGGGGGTTCGAGCTCGAGGACGTGCCGGTGGGGGAGGCGTTCGACCCCGGGGTGGTCGCCCGCCCCGCCGGCCGGCAGCCGGTCTCGGACCGGCGTCTGATCGGCAAGGTCGAAGCGACGTGGCGGGGGCTGGAGGAGCTGGGCCGGAAGGCCGAGGGCGCGCTGGTAGGGGAGGAGGTCGCGGTTGCCGGAAGATGACTTCTACACCCCTACCGACGCGGACATGCTGAGGATGGAGAACGAGCTCCTGGCCTTCGAGGTGCGCTTTCTCAAGGCCCGCCTGGGCCGGTCGGGGAAGGATCTGGGTTCCTCCACCCCCCTGAGCCGCATCTCGTACCTCGCTGAGGCGGAGGGGGACCTCGTCCTGTTGCTCAGGCGCCTGGGGGGAAGCCCGCTCGGCCCCGTGTTCCGGCTCCAGAGGAACTTCCGCGTCCTCGAGGACCGTTACCTCAACTCGCCCGAGCCCCAGGGACCGCCGGACTCGCCGTACCAGATCGCGCGGCTCGAAGGGGCTGAGACGGACCTCGCCCTGCTCCTCCGGCGGCTGGGGAGACCGCCGCTCGGCTGGTTGTTCCGGCGCAGGAGGAGCTTCCGGACCCTGCAAGAGCGTTACCTCTCCGGAGAGCATGGAGAAAGCCCGAACGGCCAGCGCGCCGGCCGGTAGCCCGGTCGTCTACGCCGGGAGGTTCGCCGACCGGGTGGCCGGGCTACCGGGCGGCTGCCCGGTGCTCGGCGACTGGGAGGTGCTGCCGGCTTCGCTGGCCGCCGGTATGGAGGGGGCGAGCGCCCTCGTCGTTCTGGACCCCTTCTCGTTCCCGTTCGAGGCCATGACCCCGGAGCAGCGGGACGTGCCCCTGATAGTGGTGCTCCCCTCCGGGTCCGACGCCGGGCTCCTGGAGGCGGTGTTCGGCGCCCCGGTCTTCGAGCGCCTTACCTTCTTCGACCGCGTGGCAGCCCCGGAAGGCTCGCCCGTCTGGGAGGAGCTGCGCCGGCGCTACCGCTGGACGGAGGGCCAGCTCGTAGAGTTGGAGAGTGGACGCCCGGAGGAGGCGGCGGAGGAGATCTGCGTCCTGCTCGAGGCGGAGGCCGCAGCCCACACCGTCCTCGGCGACGGCTCCCGCAAGGCGGTGCACCGGGCGCAGGAGAGGGTGTTGCTGCCGCAGTTCGCCGCAGCGCGCGCCGCGCGCGCCGGGGACGTGCCCTTCGACGTGCTGGAGGTGGGCTCGGGTATCGGCCGCTGGGCGGCGAGCTTCGACCTCGCCGCCACCCGCTTTTTCGGGGTGGACGCGAGCGACGAGATGGTCGCCGCAGCCCGCGCGAGCTTCCCCGAGGCCGCCTTCGAGCGCCTCGGCGCCGACCTGAGGCTACCTTACGACGACGAGCGCTTCGACCTCGCCTTCTGCGTGAGGGTCCTGCACCACCACCCCACCCCGGATAAGCGGGTCCTGCTCTCCGAGATGTGGCGGGTGGTCCGGCCCGGCGGGCGGCTGATCTTCCTTGAGGACTTCGTCGCCGCGCGGGGATCCGGGGGGCATACGGTCTCGGTGCTGGGGTTCGTCGAGCTGCTCCTCGAGGCGACGGCCGGGCAGGCGACCCTGGAGCACGTCGAGTCGCTCCGGTACCCTGGCGAGGACGTGACGAGGGGCGGCGCCATCGCGGTCTCCAGGCTCGGGGTGCCGAAGAGGTGGTAGAGGAGAAGGTCTTTATCCTCTCCAACGACGTGGTCCCGAGCCTCGGGATGCCCGTCGCCGCGCCGGGATTGCGGGCGTTCGGGCTCGCCGAGGGCCTGCGCGCCAACGGCGTGAAGACGAAGTCCGTAGTCACCCGCGGGTTCGTCGACCGCCAGTGGCTGCGCTTCGGGCGCTCCGTCCCGCACCCGACGGCGCCCCACGCCGAGATCGTGGGCGCCGACCGGCTCGCCCGCTACCTCGAGTCCAACGCGCCAGCCGTCGCCGTGCTCATAAACAGCAACCAGGTGGACCACCTGCGGCCCATAAGGGGCGTCCGGTACGTGCTGGACTTCTTCGCACCGAAGATGCTCGAGACGCTCTACCAGCACGGCGAGGGGTATCCTCGGGAAGAGCTCTCCGCGCTCAGGCGGCGCAAGATCCGGGCCATAGAGCTCGCCGACGCCTTTATAGTGAACGGGAAGAAGAAGCTCCCCTACTTCCTGGCCTGGATGCTCCAGTCCGACCGCGACGTGCGCAAGCTGCCGGTCGAGGTGGTCAACATGTGCGCCCCGCTGCACTTCTCGGGCGAGGCTGGCACCGTGGGCGAGGGCGTCAGGTTCGCCGTCGCAGGCTACCTGCAGTCGTGGAGCACGCTCGGCAGCTGGGTAGAGGTGGTCGAGCGCCAGCTCGAGCGGCCGGGGATGAGCCTCGACCTCCTCCTGCCATGGCACTGGGGCGGGGGGCCACAGCGCTCCCACGAGTCAAGGGCTGACCTCGACAGGCTGGAGGGGCACGCCTCCGTGACGACGCATGGGCCCATGAACTTCTCCGAGTTCCAGGCGTTCCTCTCCGAGGTTGACGTCTCCATAGACCTCTTCCAGCACAACCTCGAGCGGGAGTACGCGATGGTAACGCGCTCGATCATCTCGCTCGCGTGCGGGGTGCCCGTCATCCACCCGCCGTTCACCGAGGTGTCGCCCATGATCGCCACCTACGACGCCGGCTGGCTCGTGGACCCGCCGGACACCGCAGCGCTGGAGAAGATAATCGGCGGCATCCTCGACGATCCGGACGTCGTGCGGCGGAAGAAAGAGAACGCCCGGGCGCTCGCCGCGGAGATGCTCGACCCGGCGGTGGCGGTCAAGCCGCTCCTAAGGATCCTGGAGGGCTGGTAGATGGGAGAGTGGAGGCGCATGTACTTCATGACGCCGACGTTCCGCCCCGTCGGGGGGGTGGTCAAGGTCTTCGACTACGTCAACCATGCTATCTCTTTAGGCTACGAGCCCGTCGTCGCCTGCCCCGAGCCGTACAAGCCCGGCCTGCCGCTCTTCAAGATCGGGCGCTTCTCCGGGATCTCGCCGGGGAACGGGATACGGTTCACCGGCCTGGACAAGGTCTCCGTCGGCCCACACGACCTGGCCTTTCTCTCCTGGCCGACGCACTACGAGGTGGTGGAACCGCGCCTCAGCCGGTGGACGCGGCACGAGCAGGTGATCTTTATCGTGCAGAACGTCCGCTGGGCCAACCCTCTCTTCGCTGGCGGCTACGCCCTGCGCCTTCTCTCGCGCCCGATGGCCCGCATCATGACCAACGAGGTGGTGCTGGAGGCGGTCAAGCCCTACCTCAACCCCTCCTCGATGACCGAGGTGATCCGGCTCGGCAACGACTCAGCCTTCTTCGCCAAGAGGCGGACCGGGCCCCTCGGGAGCCCGCTCAAGGTGGGCTACACGACGTGGAAGTCCGACGTCGGGGACAGGGTTGCCTCGATGCTCGAGGGGCCCGAGTTCTCCTTCAGGGCAATCCGCGACCCCGTGGGCTGGGACGAGCTGCGCGAGCTCTACCACTGGTCGGACGTCTTCCTCGCCACGCCCCTAGTCGAGGAGGGGTTCTACATGCCGGGCCTCGAGGCCATGGCCGCCGGGGCCGTGGTAATCTCCTCGGACGCGGGGGGCAACCGGGCCTACTGCCGCTTCGGCGAGAACTGCCTCGAGGTCGGCTTCGAGGACGCCGCCGGCTACGCGGACGCGCTGCGGGCGCTCAAGGGCTACGGCGTCGAGGAGATAAACCGGCTGCGCAGGGGTGGGTACGAGACCGTCGGTCTGCACACCCTGGAGCACGAGAGGGACGGCTTCGGCGGGTTCATGGAGCGCTTGATCGGCCGCCTCGACCGGCTCGAGCCGGGGGCGAGATCCCTACATCCGCCGCGCCCGGGCGGCTAGCGCGAAAGACTTGACAACCCCGGCGTCCGACTCGATGATAATCCAGTTGCGCCGGGCCAGACGCCGCCACGAGAACCTTCGTCGGATCCCAGGAGGAAAACGAGGATGTACCCGGACTTCATCGGCATAGGGGCGCAGAAAGCGGGGACGACGTGGCTCGCCCGCAATTTGCAGGCGCACCCGGAGATCCACATGCCGAGGAAAGAGGTCCACTACTTCGACAGGAAGATAAGGGACCGGCGTTCCCCGGTGGCCCGGTTCTTCGGCAAACGCGACGCCGACGTACAGTGGCGTCGGCAGGTAAAGAGGATCCCGGGCCAACTTCTGAGGAACCCGTCCCTCGCAGACCTTCGCTGGAACCTCAGGTACTACATGGGCTCCTACGACGACCGCTGGTACGCCTCCGTCTTCGAGCCCAAGAACGGGAAGGTGTCGGGTGAGATCACCCCGGCTTACTCGGTCCAGGACAGGGAGAGGGTGGCCCATATACACGGGCTGATGCCGGACGCGAAGGTAATCTTCATGATGCGAAACCCCATCGAGCGCGCCTGGTCGCAGACGGTGATGAGCTTCGACAAGGTTGAGAAGGGGTCGTTCGCGTCGGTCTCCGAAGAAGAGCTCTTCAAGAAGCTCGGGCGCAACAGCACCTACAAGCTCTCGAACTACCTGCGCACCTTCGAGAACTGGTGTGCCTTCTACCCGCCCGAGCGCTTTTTCGTCGGGTTTCTGGAGGACAGCAGCTTCCTCCCGCGCGAGCTGCTCAGGAGCATATACTCGTTCCTGGGCGTCGACCCCGACTTCGAGCCGCCGCTCTCGGAGAAGAAGGTCCACACCCGGTCGAGCGGCACGATGCCGGTCAAGGTGGCAGTTCATCTGGCGACGAACTTCCGGGAGGAGATCTCGCTCCTCGAGGAGCGCTTCGGCCGCTACGCCTCGTTCTGGCACTACTGCGCCGAGCGCCTGATCGAGGATCCCCCCGACGGCGAGGAGATGACATACCCCCTGTTCGAGTCGTACCTGTGGGAGGAGTGGACGAGCGGGCCGGGGGGCTCGGCGGGCCTCGGCTCGCGCCGGGTGCAGAGCGGACCCCTGGCCTCCATCCAGGTCGCGACGTGAGGCTTCCGGTTACGGGGCCGTGACCTTCCCGGACTTCATAGGGATAGGCGCCCAGAAGGCGGGCACGACCTGGCTGCAGCGCAACCTCCAGGCTCACCCCGAGATCTGGATGCCGCAGGAGAAGGAGCTCCACTACTTCGACGAGAAGATGAAGGAGCGGGGCTGGGCCTTCTCCAGGCTGCTCGGCACCAGTCCGGCTGACAAGCGGTGGCGCCGGCAGCTCAGCTCCCGGTTCAAGCGGGCCTCTGGCGACCGGTCGACGCAGGCGCTCGCCTGGGACTTCAAATACTTCTTCGGCAGGCCCGGAGACGGATGGTACGCCTCGCTCTTCGAGCAGGGCCGCGGCAAGATCACGGGGGAGACGACGCCGGACTACGCGATCCTCGACGAGGAGACCATAGCCCACGTGCACGGGCTCATGCCGGAGGCGAAGATCATCTTCATGATGCGCAACCCCGTGGAGAGGCCGTGGTCCGCGATGGACATGAGGCTCAGGATCAGGGGCCAGGAAGTCCACGAGGTGAAAGATCGCAAGTTCTACCGCCGGTTCGACAACAAAGGCTCCCGGTCCAGGACCGACTACCTCAGGACCCTCGAGAGCTGGGGCGCCTTCTACCCGCCAGAGCGGATCTTCGTGGGCTTCCTCGAAGACGTGCGCTTCTTCCCGCGCGAGCTCTTACGAGCCCTCTACTCCTTCCTGGGCGTGAATCCCTCGTTCGAGCCCCCGCTCTCGGAGAAGAAGATACACTCAGGCCACCGGGACACGATCCCTACCAGGTTCGCCGTCCACCTGGCGCGTACCTACCTCGGGGAGATAAAGGAGCTGCACGAGCGCTTCGGCGGCTACGCCTCGTTCTGGCTGTACTGCGCCGAGAGGCTCGCCGAGGCTCCCCCCGAGGAGGAGTCCATCGCGTACCCGTTCTGGGAGTCCTTGCTGTGGGAGGAGTGGGAGAGATCCCGGGGGTTAACGATGCAGAGCGGGCCGCTCTCCTCCGTCAGAGCCGCGTCGTGACGCGGCCCTGAAGGCTGTCAGCAAGGTGGTCTGTGGCCGGGGCTCCGCACCCCACACCAGGCGGTGTCGCAGGCGCGGCCGGGCACGTCCCTAGCGGAAGGGCAAGCTGATAGCTGAAAGCGAGGCCCGGCGAAGCCGGGCTGAAGCGTGCTCACGAGTGAGGGCTGTCAGGCCCGAACGTGCTGACAAGCGAAGCCCGCCAGGGCTGAGCGTGCTTACTTGAGACCGTTCATGATCTCTTCGACGTCCTCGCGCGAGTAGAAGTTCCAGTAGGCGCCCTCGCTCTCGAGGAGCCTCTCCCCGAACCGGAGCACCTTGTCGCGGGGGTAGAGCGGGTTCAGGTTCTTGTTCTCGAGCGGCTCGTCGAGCCCTTCGGCGCTCGGCACGATCACCTTTAGCGCCTTGCCGCGGGAGCTGCAGATGTCCTCGTAGCGGATTATGTGGCTCTCCGGCAGGGACTGGTGGTAGCGCTCGAAGGCGTGGTGGAACCTGAGCAGCCGCTGGCCTACCTTGTCCGCGCCCTCCTTCTTGTTCTCCTCCAGGCGCTCGCCGAGCCCCGGGTCGTAGGTGACCTTCGCCGAGCGGCTCTTGCGGCGCCCGTTGTTGGGCTGCTGCAAGGTGCTGGTGGAGAGCATGATCGCCAGCGGGTTCCGGATTATCGCGAAGCACGGGAACCGCTTTACGAGGGTCGGCAGCAGGGCGGTGAACATCCCAGGCTGCTTTATGGCCAGGTAGAAATCGGGCCGGAGGTCTTTGTTTACCGGGATCTTCCCCTTGTCCACTATGCGCTGGCGGACGCCGTCTTTCATCCCCTTGCTGTTGTCCGGGACCATGCCGCCGACGTGCTTGCTGACCACGAGCCCCTGACGGAGGGCCATCCTGCGCATGTCGCGGTAGTACTCCTCGATCCCGTCCGCGACGGCCTCGTAGTCGGGCATGCGGCCGGCGTACTTTCCGGGGGATATGGGTTCGCTGAGGGCCACCGCGTCGGGCAACTTGTTGAGCAGAAAGCACGTCAGGGTAGTCCCGCTGCGCCCGGGTCCCGTCAACACGATGTTCCTGTCTCTGGCCTCGGGCACGTTGGGCGCCGCGAAGCGGGAGGCTAGTCTCCTGAGCATGCGCCGTATGATAGCGTACTCGATACCGGGATGTCTCTAGCGTGCCTCCAGGGGGTAGAACTGGCCCATCACGGGGGCCGTGATCTCCTCGACGATCTTCGCCTGCTTGGGGGTCAGGTCCTCGCGCCAACCGCCGGGGGAGGCCTTGCGGTAGAACTTGCCATGACCCTTCATGTCATCTGGGATCGCCTCCCAGGCGTGCCTCTCGACGGTCCTCCGCAGCTCCTTCTCTTCCACCCCTATTCCGAGGTCCGAGTACAGGCGCCGCATGGTCCCTAGAGCGTCGGCGCGGAGCTCCTCGTAGAGGACGACGGCCTTGGGCCCGTCGTGGGCGTCGTAGGCCCGCCGGGCGTTCTCCATGTTTCGCAGGTACTTCTTGGCGGAGCGGCGCGCCACGGCCTCCGGGCGCTCGTCGGAGAGGCTCCTGCCCCCTGAGTTGCCGCCCCACTTCTGCCAGCTGTCTCTCCTCGTCGCGTCCAGCGAGGACGCCACGACGTCCCGCGGGTCGCGCACCAGTAGGATCATGCGGCTCTCCGGCAGCGCCTCCATCAGCAGCGGCGACCCGACGCCGCCGCCCGGCTCCTTTATCACCAGGTAGTTCTCAGGGCCGAGGAGGGGGAAGGTGTGCCGGGCGCCGGTCAGGACGAAGTTCCTTATGGCGGAGATCCAACCGTCCCTCGTCGGCTCGCCCATTATGAAGTTCGCCGAGCGCCTCTTCTCCTTCGGGGTGCCCGCGTAGAACTCCCCGAAGAGGTGACCGACCCGCGGCTCCTTCCAGACCTTGTGGCCGCCCAGGTCGCCCATCATCTCGGCCAGCCACGTGCTCCCGCTGCGCGCGACGCAGAAGATCCAGACGATGTTGGCGGGGTCGACGCCTCCCCCATCGAGGTCGGGGGTCGCGCGCCCCCTGGATCTCACCCTGGCCGACCT
>DATACV010000104.1:0-3883 GCA_036258875.1 Rubrobacteraceae bacterium | reverse complement strand
CGGCATCCCCTACGTCGGGAGCGGGGTGCTGGCGAGCGCGGTCGGGATGGACAAGCTGACGATGAAGAAGATCTTCGCCCACCACGGCCTCCCGCAGGTCGAGTGGCTCGGCCTCACCCGCAAGGAGTGGGAGGGCGACGGCGACGGCTGGATCGGGCGCATCGAGACCTCTCTGGGCTACCCCTGCTTCGTCAAGCCGGCGAACCTCGGCTCCAGCGTCGGAATCGCCAAGGCCAAGGGCTCAGGGGAGTTGAGAGCGGCGCTGGACGAGGCGGCCGTGCTGGACCGGCGCCTGATCGTCGAGGCCGGCGTGGACGCCAGGGAGGTAGAGGTCTCGGTGCTCGGCAACGAGAGGCCCGAGGTCTCCCTGCCGGGTGAGATCCTGGTCAAAAAGAACGAGTTCTACGACTACGAGGCCAAGTACGCCGAGGGCGGGATGGAGCTCGTCGTGCCAGCCGAGATCCCGGAGGAGACCGCCGCGGAGCTTCGCGGCATCGCTCGGGCGGCCTACGAGGCCATAGACGCCGCCGGCATGGCCCGCGTGGACTTCTTCCTGGAGCGCAACTCAGGGCGTCTGCTCCTGAACGAGATCAACACCATCCCGGGCTTCACCCCCACCAGCGTCTACTCGAGGCTCTGGGCCGCAAGCGGCCTCCGCTACGAGGACCTCCTCGACCGCCTCATACGGCTCGCCCTCGACCGCCACCGGGAATAGAGAGGCCGGTACGCTTCAGGCGCCCCGGCCCGACGTTCTGCCTTTTCGCAGCTTACCTGCGCACTACCAGCGTGTTGGCGGCCATGTCCCCGAGACGCTGGTTCTTGCCGGAGACGAGGACCGTGATAAAGGCAACCACGTAGAAGAAGAAGCCGTCTATGATGCGAAGGACGGTCCTTATGGCGGCGGCCCCGATCCCCGGTACTTCGCCGGTGCCCTCCTTGACTACCTTTATGCCTAGCAGCATCTTGCCGACCGTCTGCCCGAGGTAGCCCTCCATGAGGACGTAGTAGGCGAGCGCGATGACGGTGTAGAGCAGGGTCCCTAGGGTACCGAGCGAGCCGCTCACCGCGGCGCCTTCGACGCTGCTCGACCCGAACGGCACTGTCAGCACGGCGAAAATCACGCCTAGCACGATGAGGTCCACGATGGTGGCAAGCACCCGCCTCCCTGTAACGTGGACGTCCCCCGCGACGACGGGCGGGCCCGAAACGGCCTGGGTCATGATGGCTCTCCTTCGCTAGTGGAGCACGTTCGATCCAGAATGATGCACCGGCGCGCGTCCGCCGCCATCCCCCAAATGAGTGATTTTTCCGCGCGAGGACGAAAAAGCCGGGGCCTCACGGCCCCGGCGCGAGTTCGTCGCGAAGCGCTGCCGCGCTGTCCGCCCTACCGGCGCCTCTTGATCTCGCACTTGCTCAGGCTATCGAGCCCCCTGTCGAAGACGACTATGTCGTGGCGCCCGCTGCCGCAGGAGATCGCGTCGAAATTCCCGTCGGCCGCCTCGACCCTGTCGTCGCCGTTGCCCGCGTTGAGCCTGTCGACCCCGTCGTTGCCGATCACCACGTCGTCGCGGTCGCCGCCGTTGACCTGGTCGTCGCCCTTGCCGCCGCTCAAGCGGTCCTTGCCGCCGTCACCGTTCAGGGTGTCGCCTCTGGCGTAGCCACGCGCCAGATCCGCGCCCATCAAAGAGTTGATGGTGTCGCGCCCCCCGGTGCCGTACATGGTGTCGTTGCTGTTCGTGCCGCGGCACTTGCCCCCGTCACAGTAGACCGTGCGCGCGATCGCTACCCCGCTCACCATGAACAGCGCGAACGCCGCCGCGACGAGCAAAAGAACCGACCTCTTCAACCTCCACCCTCCTTCTCTTCGTGGGCCGGACGAGCCCCGGCCCGCAATTCGAGCAGTATAGCGGTCCGGCGACGAGCAGCGCATCCCCCTCGGAGCCCACCCTCTCCCTTGCGATCGTCGCCTCTTGGTACTTTAATGTGCGCCGCCATGTTGATGACGCTACTTCTCCAGGACCGGGGGTCGCCAGACCTCGAAGGCGCCGTGGACGACACCGCCCAGGACGCGGGGCGGGAGATCTCGCGCGTCCAGGAGTTCTTCGCGGGCGTCTACGACTACCTGATCAGCACGGAGTTCCTGGCCAACGTGATCGCCTCCGTGCTGGTGGTCCTGATCGGGCTCTTCGCCTACCGGGTGCTGACGCACGGGGTCCCCCGCGTGCTGCGGTGGCGCCGGCGCAGGGCCGAGGACCTGCTGGATGCGGGGGCCGTGGCCCGCATAAAGCGCCAGGACACGGCCATCACCCTCGTGAGGAACGCCCTGCGCTACATAATCTTCGTGATCGTGGCGCTCTTTATCCTGAGCATCTTCGTTCGCAACCCGCTCCCCGCGACGGCCGGCGCAACCATCATCGCCGCGGTCGTAGGCTTCGGCGCGCAGAGCTTCCTGCGGGACGTGATCGCCGGTTTCTCCATAATCTTCGAGGGCCAGTACAGTGTGGGCGACTTTATCCACGTCCAACCGCAGAACGTCTCGGGCATCGTGGAGGAGCTGGGCCTGCGCATGACCAAGATACGCTCGCTCTCGGGCGAGGTCAGCTACATCCCGAACGGCATGATGCAGGGCGTGACGAACTACGTCTCGGGCCAGCAGCGCTTCAACGTGGAGGTGCAGCTCTCTGACCCCGAGGCCGTCCCCAGGGTCCTCGGCTCCCTCGGCGAGGCCTCGGGTCTCTACCTGACCCCGCCGCGCCTGGTGGAGCGCGAAGAGACCGGCGGCAGGGTAAGGTTGCGCATCCTGGCCGACGTCCTGCCCTCGATGGCGTGGCTGGTCGAGGAGAACCTGGTAGAACGCGTAAAGGCGGCTGCGGGCGAGGACTCTCTAGCGGCGCCCCCCCTCGTCTACAAGGTAGACCAGGAAAATTTGCGCAAGGTCAGGGATCTCCTGCCCCAGGAGGCCGAGCAGAACCTGCCCCCCGAGGCCGACAGGAAGCTCCGCGGCTCCTGAAGGGGCGGTTCGCGAACCCCCCCTACCCTTCCTCCTCCTCCTTCTTCTCCCCCGGGCGCCAGTCGCCGCGCAGGTGTCCGTTCTTCTGGGCCTTCTCGCGCGCCTGCTGCTCGCGCTCGAGCCTCTCGGCCGCGGCCGTGAGCAGCTCCCTGACCTTCTCGAGGCGTCCCTTCTCGGAGGTGAGCTCGAGGATCTGCTGCCGGGTCTCCAGGTCGAAGTCTATGCGGCCGGCGATCGCGAACGAGAGGTTGCGGTAGGGCGGCTGTATCTCTATGCCGACCGAGCCCTCCGTCGCCGCCTCGACTACCCGCTCGAGCAGGGCTATGCACTCCTCGGCGAGCGCCGTCACGTCCTCCTCCGGCTCCTCCGCGAGGTACTCGACCTCCCCGACGTAGTAGGGCTTGCCGGTGAGGATGCTGTTGAGCTTGAAGCGCCGCGAGCCCTCGACCAGGATCAGCATCCTCCCGTCCTCGTAGCGCTCGACGAGCTCGACGATCCGGGCAGTGCAGCCAACGCGCCGCGTCCCGGACTCGTCGGCCAGCACCATCCCGAACTCGCTCTCGCTCTCCAGGCACTCGTTGACCATCTGCTTGTAGCGGTCCTCGAAGATGTGCAGCGGCAGCGGCGCTCCGGGCATCAGCACCACGTTCAGCGGGAAAAGAGGTATGTCGGACACGCGCATGCTCCTTCCGCTATCTCCACCGATATTATCTCACGCTTCGCCGGATCTCCGCGCCGGGTATCATGGGTGCCGTGGAGGAGAGGTTACACGCGGGACGCGTGGCGCTCATAACGGGCGGCGGGCGCGGCATCGGCGCGGCCACGGCGCGGCTGCTGGCGGCCGAGGGCGCCGCCGTCGCCGTCGCGGCCCGC
>DATACV010000103.1:0-2194 GCA_036258875.1 Rubrobacteraceae bacterium | reverse complement strand
TCATGGACTCCTACTCGATCTCCCACCCCGGGCTCGTCGAGCACTTCCGCGCCATAGCCGAGCGCGAGGGCATCCCGCACCAGACCGAGATCCTGCCCTTCGGCGGCACCGACGCGGGCGGCGTCCAGCGCCTGCACGGCGGCATCCCGGCCATAACGCTCTCCGTCCCCTGCCGCTACGTCCACACCCCGAACGAGATGGTGAGCGCCTCCGACGTCGAGGCAGCCATAACCCTCCTCGCCCGCTACCTCGAAGAGGCCCACACCGGCGACTACGCGCTCTAGGAGATGGACCAGGTCCGGGCGATCGAGGAGAACGGCGAGGAGCTACTGGTCGCGCTCGGGCGCGCGGCTGGGGCGCAGGAGCGCGACGACGGGAGGGTACGGTGGGTGATCGGGGATATCCCCATCGACTACCACAACTGCGTGGTGCGCGCCGACCTCTCTCCCGAAGAGGCCGACGGCGTCATCGCGGAGTCGCTGGACCTGTTCCGGGCGCACGGCGCGCCGGGCTCCTGGCACGTCGGGCCTTCGACACGCCCGGCGGATATCGGCGAGCGGCTCCTGGCGCACGGCTTCTCCTACGGCGGCGACGACGTCGGGATGGCGGTCGAGCTCTCCGCTCTACCCGGGAGCGTCCCGACCCCCGAGGGACTCGAGATCGAACGCGTAAGGGACGAGGAGGGCCTGCTGGCGTGGGAGGACACGCTCGGCCGGGGCTTCGGGGAGGGACCGCTGGAGGCGAGGTGGGTCGCGGAGGCGTACCGCAGTATCGGGCTCGGAGACGACGGGCCGTGGCGTCACTACCTGGGGCGCCTCGGCGGGGCGCCTGTAGCGACCTCCACGTTGTTCCTCGGCGCGGGTGTCGCCGGCGTCTACTTCGTCTGCACCGTCGAAGAGGTTAGACGGAGAGGCATCGGGGCGGCTCTCACCCTGGCGCCGCTACGGGAGGCTCGGGAGATGGGCTACTGGGTCGGCGTCCTGGGAGCTTCCGAGATGGGCTACCCGGTCTACCGCCGGCTCGGGTTCGAGGAGCGCTGCAGGATAGGCCTCTACGAATGGCACCAGCAGGCTAAACTGGCATGAGAGACACCAAAGGACGACCCGGGAGGCAAGAATGACCGACAGGAGCTACGACCGCCCGCCCGAGATGGCGCTCAAACCCGACCACGACTACCACGCCAACCTCGTTACCGAGAAGGGCACGGTGAGGATCAGGCTCTTCGCCGAAGAAGCGCCCGAGACCGTCAACAACTTCGTCTTCCTGGCGCGCGACGGGTACTTCGACGGGACGACGTTCCACCGCGTCATAGAGGGCTTCATGGCGCAGGGCGGGGACCCTACCGGCACCGGGGCCGGTGGGCCTGGCTACAGCATCCGCGACGAGTTCCACCCTGACCTCAGGCACGACAGGCCCGGCGTGCTCTCGATGGCCAACCGCGGCCCCAACACCGGCGGCTCGCAGTTCTTCATCACGCACGTGGCGACGCCCTGGCTCGACGATAGACACGCCGTCTTCGGCGAGGTCGTCGAGGGTATGGAGGTCGTGGGCGCCATCCGCGAGCGCGACCCACAGAGCGACCGCGAGCCGGGGGACAGGATCGAGCGCGTCGAGATCGAGGAGACACGAAGATCGTAGACGCCGCCCGCGGTTGATGGTTCACGACCCGCGAAAACGGTATCCCATGACGCGTTCCTGGCCTGGCGGTCAGGCGCTCACGCCTCGCCGGTGAGGCTCCCCGGCCTCACGGGTGGCATGGGTATGTGGGTCTTGTGGTCTTTCACCCCTACCGCGGCGGCGCTGGTCATGCTGCTCGTGGTCACCCGGCGCGTTGGTCGCCGTGCCGGTGGCGGAGATCATCCGTAGGGTCGTTACCGACGTGCTCGCTTACCGGCGCGCGCCGGGAGGCAGACGAGCCCGCCGTCCCGGCGCCGTCTCGCCCCGCTACCCGAACACAGATGTAGGGAGGTCCGAGCAAAGCCACTGCGCCGTTTCCGATGGTACCGGGTATGGCACCACGCTGCGGGCAGCGTCCCGGAAGACCTGGGGCCTGGAGCCTGAAACCTAGAAGCGAAGCGCCTCAGGGCAACCCGACGCGGCCAGGCGGCCAGAAGCGGAAGAGGGCCTCGCCGATCAGGTTCTCTTCGGGCACCGGCCCGAAGAAGCGAGAGTCGAGCGAGTTAGTCCTGTTGTC
>DATACV010000102.1:0-1959 GCA_036258875.1 Rubrobacteraceae bacterium | reverse complement strand
CTGTTGGCGTGCAGCTGCAGGAGCCTGCCGACGCGCTCGCGCTGGCCCTTGGTGGTGTTCATCACGTAGGAGCCGGCCCTGAGCGTGCCCGAGTACACCCGCATGTACGTCAGCTTGCCGACGTGCGGGTCGGACTGCACCTTGAAGGCGAGCGCCGCGAGCGGGCCGTTTTCGTCGGCTTCGCGCGTGACCTCCTCGCGCTGCTCCCGGCTGTTGGCGTGCAGCTGCAAGAGCCTGCCGACACGCTCGCGCTGGCCCTTGGTGGTGTTCATCACGTAGGAGCCGGCCCTGAGCGTGCCCGAGTACACCCGCATGTACGTCAGCTTGCCGACGTGCGGGTCGGACTGGACCTTGAAGGCGAGCGCCGCCAGAGGGCCGTTCTCGTCGGCCTCGAGCGAGATCTCCTCGCCGTCGGGCGTGATCCCGACGATCGGGGGCCGGTCGAGCGGGCTCGGCAGGTAATCTATGACCCCGTCCAGCAGCGGCTGAACGCCCTTGTTCTTGAAAGCCGACCCCACGAAGACGGGGGTCATCTGAATCTCGAGCGTCGCCTTGCGGATCGCCTCGCGGATCTGGTCGGGCTCGATCTCCTCGCCCTCCAGGTACATGACCATGAGCTCCTCGTCCTGGTCGGCTATCGCCTCGAGCAACTGCTCCCGATACTCGTCGGCCAGATCCTGCATGCCGGCCGGGATCTCGGTCTCCTCCCACTCGGCCCCGAGGTCGTCCTTGTAGATGATCGCCTTCATCTCCACGAGGTCCACGATCCCCTGGAACTCGGTCTCGGCCCCGATCGGCAACTGGACCGGCACCGCGTTGGCGCCAAGCCGCTCGTGCATCGTCTCGACAGCCCTGTAGAAGTCGGCCCCGATCCTGTCCATCTTGTTGACGAACGCTATGCGCGGTACCCCGTACTTGTCCGCCTGCCGCCATACGGTCTCGGACTGCGGCTCCACGCCGGCCACGGAGTCGAACAAGGCGATGGCCCCGTCCAGTACCCGTAGGCTCCGCTCCACCTCGACGGTGAAGTCCACGTGTCCGGGCGTGTCTATGATATTGATACGGTACTGCTCCGGGATACGGGTATGGAGGCCCTCCCGCGAGCCGTTCTTACCGTTCTTGGACTCGCCGGTACCGCCCCAGAACACGGTGGTGGCGGCGGAGGTGATGGTTATACCGCGCTCGCGCTCCTGGGCCATCCAGTCCATAACGGCGTTGCCGTCGTGGACCTCGCCGAGCCTGTGGGTCAGGCCGGTATAGAGCAGGATCCGTTCGGTTGTCGTCGTCTTCCCCGCGGCGATGTGCGCCATGATCCCGATGTTTCGGACCCGGCGCAGCGGGGTCTTTTTAGCCACCTGTACAGCCATATGGTTTCCTCGTCACCACCTGTAGTGTGCGAACGCCCGGTTGGCCTCGGCCATCCGGTGGGTGTCTTCCTTGCGCTTCACGCTAGAGCCGATGTTGTCCTTCGCGTCGAGTATCTCGCCTGCGAGGCGGCGGCCCATAGTCTTCTCGCGCCGGGCGCGGGCGAAGCCGACCATCCAGCGCAGGGCGAGGGTGTTCGCCCGCCTGGGGATCACCTCGACCGGCACCTGGTAGGTAGCGCCTCCGACCCGGCGACTACGCACCTCGAGGCGCGGCCGGATGTTGTCGAGGGCGTTGTTCAGGACCGTCACCGGGTTCGAGCCCGTACGCTCCTCGACGAACGAGAGGGCGTCGTAGACTATTCTCTCGGCGGTGCTCTTCTTGCCGTCGAGCATGATCTTGTTGATCAACTGCTGAACCAGCACGCTCCCGTAGACGGGATCGGCTGAGATCTTTCTCTTCGGCGGTGCTGCTCGCCTCGGCATCTTACCTACCCTCCTACGGCTTCTTGGTTCCGTACTTCGAACGGCCCTGCTTGCGGTCGTTGACGCCTAGAGTGTCGAGCGCCCCGCGCACCACCTTGTAGCGGACGCC